>JAUXEH010000462.1 GCA_030620655.1 Candidatus Aminicenantota bacterium
GACAGAAGCAGCGACGGCAACATGGACATCTGGGTCCAGCAGATCGCAGGCGGGCCTCCGCTCCGGCTGACCACCCATCCCGCCCTTGATGACTCCCCCTCCTTCTCCCCCGACGGCTCCAGGATCGTTTTTCATTCCACCCGGGACGGCGGCGGGATCTATGAAATCGCCACACTGGGCGGTCAGGCCCGCCGCCTCGCGGACCGCGGCCGCTATCCCCGGTTCTCCCCGGACGGTGCCTGGATCTCTTTTTTCACGATCCCGGCTTCTCCGGAAACCCGCCTGAACAAAATGTTCCTGATCCCGGCCCAGGGAGGGGCCCCAATCCCCTTCCAGCCTGAATTTTGTATCGTCAACCTGGGCTCCAATTTGGGCCCGGTCTGGTCTCCGGATGGTCAATATCTGATATTTAACGGTCGGCGCACCGACGAGCCGGACAGCCTCGACTGGTGGGTCGCCCCGGTCACAGGCGGCCCGGCGGCTCGCACAGACGCCTACCAATCTGTCCACGAACTGCATCCTGCCTGGCGGAATCCCTATGCCTGGTCAGGGTCCCACATCTACTACGCGACAGGCTCCACCGTCGACGGGGTCAATCTTTTCCGGGCACAGATCCATGGCCCAGACTGGAAAGTCAGCGGCCCGGTCGAACGGATCACATCCGGCCCTGGCATGCAATTTCAGGCATCGGTCCAAGAGGGCGGCCCTATTGTATATGCTAATCTCATTTGGGTTGCGAATATTTGGATACTCGAAGCCAGCCCGAATCTGGGCCTGGTGAGCGGGGAACCGATCCCGGCAGACCAGGACATTATGGCCAAGTTTTACCCCAGCATCAGCCGCGACGGATCCAGGCTGGCGTACAGGGCCTTTGGCGGTTATAAGAGGGCGCGGTCCGAGGTCCGTTTGAAGGACCTGGGCAAAGGAGAGGAAAAAATAATTCCGATGAGAGGGGCGCGGGGAGGACTGGCTTCCTGTCTCAGCCCCGACGGAAGCGTCCTCTCCTACCGCGATGTGGTTGAAGGAGAGTTCAGGACATTCATCATGAGCGAAGAGGACACAACCGGCCGCGAGGTCTGCGATTCCTGTGTGATCCTGGGATTTTTCTCCGATCCTAACTTCGCCCTCATCCGGGAAGAGGACAAGCGGGTGCTGAGGCTCAATATCGCCACGGGTGAAAAGACACTCCTCCTGGAAGCCGGCGCAGGCCGCATCTTAGAGCCTGCCCTTTCTCCCGACGACCGCTGGATCAGTTTCGTCCATGGAAAGCCGGACGGACGCGCGGCCATCTATGTGGCCCCGCTTGCCCAAAGCCCCACCCCCGAGTCAGACTGGATCCTGCTTTTCGATGAGGAGCATTACCTGGGTTCACCGGCCTGGTCTCCGGACGGAAACCGTCTGTATTACGTTTCGGAAAGGGACGGCTTTTGCTGTGTATGGGCGCAGAAACTCGACCCGCAAACAAAACAGCCGGACGGGGACACTGAGGGCGTCTATCACGCCCATCAAGGCCGTTTCACCTTGAACCTTCCACGCGGCAACGGCACCGTGGCCGTGGCCGCGGACAAGCTTGTCATATGGATGAGCGAGACTACGGGAAACATCTACATGGCGACGCCCAAGAAGAAATAGAAAGTGCTCTAAGGTATAATGAGCTGGTCATGAGC
>JAUXEH010000070.1 GCA_030620655.1 Candidatus Aminicenantota bacterium
ATGGTACACGGTCGAATGCCGGGACTCCACGGCCGGGAGCCTTGAGGTCACCTCGATTATGACATCCCGGTTGGAGTTCTGCCGGTGCTCCACGTGTTCTATCACGGGATCCAGGCCGGCCAGCTTCCACATGCCCTGGCGTTGGGGCATGTCATTGCCGAAATCGTTGTCTGTGGGCGCCCTCCAGAAATTGGGTTTCGGTCCGGCCTGCATCAGCAGCTCCACACCGGCGATCTTCAGGGAGGTCCAGGATCCTTTTTCCAGGTCAAAGGCATAGGTGAATCCTTGCCCCGTCAGCACGAGGCGGCCGCCGTTCCGCCTGCGCATGAGCTTGGCGGACCTCTGTTCCTCGGCTTCTGTCCTCGGCGAGTATAAAGACAGCCGGAACTGATCCCAGGCGACCTCGTGGCCCTCCGGCAGCATCCAGTTTTCCTCGCGGGTCTTGAAGCTCACATCGAGGAAGTACTCGACACCCGGCCTCGGCTGGATACTCGGAAGAGGAAGCTCGACAGTTCGGGAGTCCCGGGGAGGCAAGCGGAGCCCGGGGATCCGCCCAGCAGCCAAAACCTCCCCATCCGCCCGTACGCTCCACTCGCATGAGAGGTGGCCCAGGTCCCTGAAATCGTACCGGTTCTCGATCCTGAGAAGTCCGCATGCAAGGTCCACTGGCTCCACCTTGACCGGCTGGTAGACCTTTTTCACCTCCCAGATATGGGAATGCAGCGACCGGTCTGGGAAGACCAGGCCGTTGATGCAGAAATTACCGGCGGTCGGTGTGCCTTCGGGCCCGAAATCCCCCCCGTAGGCCCAGTACGGCCGTCCGGCCGGCGTTTCGGCCAGGATCCCCTGGTCCACCCAGTCCCAGATGAATCCGCCCTGGAGCTGATCCTTGGCCCAGATCACATCCCAGTACTCCTGGAGGTTGCCCACGCTGTTCCCCATGGCATGGGCGTATTCACACAGGATCAAAGGCCGCTCACGCCGCTGAGACGCGTAGTCGGAGAGGACGTGGATGCGCGCATACATAGGACAGAAGATGTCCGTGTGCGGCCTGAGGTCGGCCTGTTCGTACTGCACCGGGCGGGTGGGATCGCGCCGTTTGATCCAGTCATAGGCTGCCTCGAAGTTGACGCCGTCACCGGCTTCGTTCCCCAGGGACCAGATGATGACCGAGGGGTGGTTCTTGTCCCTCTCCACCATGCGCTCGATGCGGTCCAGGTGGGCGGCCCGCCAGTCCGGGTCGTTCCCCAAGGTCACGTCCGGATGATAGCCCATCCCGTGGGACTCGATGTTGGCCTCGTCGACCACATACAGGCCGTGCTCATCACACAGCTCATACCAGCGCGGCGCGTTGGGATAGTGACTGGTGCGCACGGCGTTGATGTTGAAGCGCTTCATGAGCCGGATGTCCTGGAGCATGCTCTCTTCCGTCACATACCGGCCGGTCACCGGGTCGTGTTCATGGCGGTTGACGCCCCTGAGGTGGATGGGCCGGCCGTTGATCTTGAGCAGACCATCCCTGACCTCGACCCTGCGGAAGCCGACCCGGCAGCCCACGGCCTCCAGGGAATTTCCCCCGGAATCCCGGAGGGAGAGTACCAGTGTGTACAGATTTGGAGTCTCGGCCGTCCATGGCCGGGGACGGGGGATCTCCTGCCGGAACCGCACCTCGTCCCGGTCCTCGCCTGCCAAGGAGATACCGTGTGTCCTGCGCCGGAACACGGCATCATCCCGTCTGTCGAAAAGCTCGAGGTCGAGGCTGTATTCACCATGGACCGAGGGATCGTGGCTTACGACCTCCACGTCGACGTACAGGACCCCGTCCCGGTACTCCGAGTCCAGGTCGGCGACGGCAAAAAAATCCCGGATCCGCACCTGTGGGAAGGACACGAGATACACATCTCGCTCTATCCCGCTTATCTTCCAGTAGTCCTGGTCCTCGAGATAAGAGCCGTCGCTGAAACGATAGACCTCGACGGCCAGTGTGTTTGCCGCATCGATTCGGACATAGGGCGTGATGTCGAACTCGGCCGGGGTCTTGCTCCCTTGGCTGTACCCCACGGATTCCCCGTTGACCCAGACATACATGGCCGACCGGACACCGGCAAAATGCAGGAAGGTCATCCGGCCCTGCCACTCACGCGGCAGCTCGAACGTGCGGCGGTAGGAGCCTACCGGGTTGTCCCCATGGGGAACCCGGGGCGGGTTCGCAGGAAAAGGATAATCGGTGTCCGTGTAGATGGGGATACCGAAACCCTGCAGCTCCCAATTGCACGGCACCCGAATGTCGTCCCAGCCGGCGTCATCGAAGCCTCCAGCATGGAAGGCTTCCGGACGCTCTGCCGGTACGGGAGACCAATGGAACTTCCAAGTCCCGTTCAGGCTCAGAAAATAGGGCGATTCTTCCGGGCGCCTGCTGCCCAGGACCTCTCCCGCTTCCCGGAACGGAATAAAGGTGCTGTGAGCAGGTTCCCGGTTGCGCTGGAGGACCTCCAGGTTCTCCCAGTCATAGAGGGAGGAACGGCCCGTGGGTTTATCGGCCGGCGGGCCTCCGCAACTCAAGAACCAGATGGTTGACAGACCGGCCAACAGCCGAGGTATGAAGGCGGTCATCGGTTTTCTCCTTATTAGTCCGTGTGGAACACTTCCCGCATGGGATGCCAGTCGGCACAGGAGCGCTCCAGTCCCGCTTCCAAGTTCGACTGATGCTTCTCCGGTTCAATCTCGGTGGATTCCAGATAGATGTAGAGGCGGTCGTCTTTTGCGTAAAGAGAGAGAGCCTGAATGCCAATATCCATGAGGAAGCCCGGGAACCCTTTCCCGGATAAAGATCCTGAGGTCCCTTGAGCGACGTAGGCGAACCGCAAAGCTCCGGCCGATGGTTTGTGTTCAGGGCCGTTTCCTTCTCCCCGGTGCAGGAGTTCCGGCATCTCGGCCCACCGCTCCCCTTCCCCTATGGTTTCCAGGGGGACCTGCATGGGATCGGTCAGCTTCCACCAGTCACGCGTGACAGGGTCGGCGCCGATCTTTTCCATGTCTCCCGCATAGTCGGTCCCGACGTATTCAAAGAAGGAGAACAGCATGCCGTCGCGCAGGAATATGGAGTAGTTGCGGATGTTGGAATCCCGGATGCGCTCTAGCACACCGGGGAAGGTGTGTCTGTGCAGGATGATGTAGCGTTCCTCGTACTCGGGCTTCAGCCGGATCAGGCTGCCGTATCTCTTCCGTCCCTGTTCGTACGTCATGAGGGATGTCTCATACCCCGGCGGCATTCAGGGCAGGTTCTGGGATCAGTCATCTTCGCCCTCCTTTTGGGATTTTCCCCAGAGTATGATGTTATCGAAACTCCCTGTGTCGTCGAAGGAGCCCACACCTACCCGGCCTTGCCCGAGGGTGGTATCCCTGGCGGTCAGAATAGGAGACCGCATGTCGTCCAGATAGGCCCGGATATCCCCGGAATCCGCATCGTACCAGACCTTGAAATCATGATACTCCCGGTCGATCAGGCGGGCGGTCGACTCCCCGGCCGGCTCCAGGTTGATCTTGATGCGGTCCCTGCCGTCCACCAGTCCGATGATGTTGTGGAGCCCGTCGCTCGAGGCCGAGAAGTGCACGTAGTAGAAATGTGTGGGGTCCTGGAAGTGGAAGATCACGACCATATCCCGGTTGGGGTTGTCCGTTTCCGCGAGACAGCGGAGTCGGCCGCTCAACACGAAGCTTGTCACGTCATGGTCCCTCAACATAGCCCATGATGTGGGGGCCCGGACCTCACCGGGCGGCCCGGGAGCCAGAAGATGTAATGCCCTGTCTCCGTTTACCTCCCTGATCTCCCAGTTTTCCGGTGTCTGCAGCTCCCAACCCAGGGGCCGTTCCTCGTGAAAAGCCTCCACTTTGAGGAGATCCAGGCCGGAATAGTCCTCCCCTCCCCTCTCCCGGAACGCGGTCTCGACCAGACCCCGGACGGCCGGGGCGATGGGGATCACCACTTCATACCTCGGCCTGCGGGGACGGTCCAGTGAGGGTGCGATCTTTCTGAGCCATGCCTCTTCCGCCTCCCCGCCCGTATCGTACAGGTCCAGGACGTGCAGCCCGATGCGGGCCAGCTCCGACACTTCCTGAGAGAGCGGCGCGAGTTCCTTCAGCAGGAACGATGAGTCCAGCAGCGTCGGCGCGAGCGCATCTTGGTTGACTCGCCACAGGTTCAGGTTTTCGCGGAGGTAGCCTCTATTCTCGTTTCGTGCAGAGGCATCGCCGCGCCACGCGTCCACCCGCTTCCGGAAAGCCCTTGATACCCGGCTCTCGGGTCGGGCCGCGTCGACCAGGCGGTTGAACGGGGTCTGTTGTGTGTAGTCCCGCGTGCCGGGCCGGCTGTAGTACTTGACGGGTTCCACCAGGTCAGCCAGGACCTCGAGCCTGTTGATGGGGCGGTTGCCGGTCAGGCGCCGCAGCATGGGCCGGTAGTTGGAGCGGTGGCAGAGGCCCAACCACTCCAGATTCCGGCTCGTTACCTCGAGACGCCTGTACATGTCCTCCACGTCGATGGAGGCCTCCCGGGGAGACCAGAAGCGCTCCGCGATGGCGGCCAGCCGGGGCCAGATCCGGGAGTCTATGGTCTCGGGATTCACGAACTCGGACCACATGCACGCCTCACCGCCCAGGATGCGGCCCCGTTCCTCCTCAGTGAGGGAAGCGGTCTGATCGGCCAGGGGATCGATTCCATAATGAAATTCGGCAGACAGCATGTGGTCCAGATAGTACCCGTTGGAAAGGATGCCCAGGTAGCCGTCCCTGGAGGTTTTGGCCAGTGATTCCTGTCCCCGCCAGCTCTGGACCACGGCATCCTTGGGCAGGTCGGGGTGGAAGATCTCGTCCCACCCCACCATCTTCTTCCCGTATTTAGTCAGTGAAGCGAGGATGCGGCGGTTGAAATAGGCTTGGAGGTCATGGTTGTCCCGCATCCCGTGCGTACGTTTAAAGGCGGAGATCTCCGGGTTGGCATCCCAGTGCCTGCCATTGACCTCGTCGCCCCCAATGTGGAAATAGGCATCCGGGAAAAGCCCGGCCATCTCCTCGATGAAGCGGTCGAGGAATTCATAGGTCTCCTCCCGTGTGGGGTCCATGCAGGGATCCATGATCCCCCAATGCCTCTCGATGCTGTAGGGGCCGGGCCGGCTGGCGAGCCCCGGATACCCGACGAACCAGGCTGTGGTGTGCCCGGGCATGTCGAACTCCGGCACCACCCGGATGCCCCGGTCGCGTGCGTAGGCGATGATCTCCCGGATCTGGTCCTGTGTGTAATACAGGCCGTCGGACCCCATCCCATGCAGACGGGGAAAACGTCTGCTCTCCACGCGGAACCCCTGGTCTTCTGAAAGGTGCCAGTGCAGGACATTGAGCTTGACCGCAGCCATCCCGTCCAGGTTGCGCTTTATCACTTCCGGCGGCAGCCAGTGACGGCAGGAATCGATGAGCAGCCCCCTCCAGGGGAAGCGTGGTCGGTCCTGGATGCTGACGACCGGGACCTGGAAGGCCTCCGGTCCCGGCTCGACCAGCTGAAGGAATGTCTCCAGGCCACGCAGGATCCCCAAAGGGTTCGTAGCACTCAATGATGCCCGCTGCTCCGAGATGTCCAGAGTATAGGACTCGTCGGCCCAGGGAGACTGCACGGCTTCACCCGGACCCTCGCAGTGAATCGTGAGGACAGCCTGTTCCGGCTGCCGCTCCCCGGTCTGCCGCAGAGGGAGACCGGTACGGAGGCTAAGCTGCGAGATCATCCTCTCGACCGCCCGGGTGAGGCGCGGCTCCCAGTACCCCTCACCGGACATGCTGAATCCTGGTTCGATCGACAGAGATCCCTCTCCGAAGGCCGCATACAGGGGAACGGGCATCAGGCTGTGCCGTTCGGGAGAGGATTCCTGTGCGGGAGTAGGCGTCGCTGCGCATACGATACAAAACACGCCCAAGGCTGAAAAAACCCTCAAAAAATCGGGCTTCATGATTCCTCCTTATGTCATCACGGCGAAAAATGCGTTGCTAACAGACCGTGACTTCCAATCCAACAGGATTGATGGAATACTCGAAGAAGCGAGCCAGGGGATTCGGCGGGTTTGCCTCCAGATCCTCCCGGGCGGCGGCGGCATTTTCCGCCGATCCGCACACCACGAGCAGGAATCCACCGCCTCCCGCACCCAGCAGTTTGGCGCCGATCATGTAGGGGCGGAAGCGGTCGAGGATCTCCTCGACGGCAGGGTTGGAGGACTCGGGATCGAGGCGCTTGTTCAGTCTCCAGGCCAGGTCGATCAGCTCCCCGAAGCGGTGCACGTCCTTGCGTGACATGGCGTCAGCGGCCAGAGGCGGATAGGCGTGCAGCTTGCGCTGCGTGTCCATGGACGAACGGTCGCGATCCAGGTAATGGCCGACCACATTCCGCAGGATGTTCTTGGCCAGGCGGCGCATGCCGGTGTAGTACAACAGAGACCGTCCGTTGTTGGCTTCAGGGTCCAGCACATCCGCCGGCACATAATGGATCCGCGGGTCCGGTACCAGTCCTGGTTCAGTGGTGATCATCTTCACCCCAGGAAGTGACCCGCCGATCTGGTCCTGCCACCCCCCGCCTGTGGTCAACTCCTGTTCGAGCTGCAGCACCGCATGAAAGAGCTCCCTGTCGGTCAGCGTCCGGCCCGTCAGGCGGGCCAGGGCGGCGATCAGGACCGCTCCCATGATGCTGGAGGTCCCCAACCCGCTGCCGCTGGGGATGGCGGCCAGGGTGGTCAGCTCGATCCCACCTCCGAACACCCGCAGCAGGCTCGTGAGGTCCCGGACTTCGGTGGGCCATTCCGCCCTGTCGGGTGCCAGCCCCGAGAGGGCCAGCGCGGCCTTGGCCAGCCCGAAGGCGCTGGTGGGTTCCCTGTAGTCCTGGAGCTCTTCGAAGGTTCTTACGGTTATCCGGTTGCCGTGGTCGATGGAAGCGATCCGGATCTCCGCCTCATCGATGATCCGGGCATAGACTTGGATGGGAGGCTGCCCGTTCAGGTCCACAGCTGCGTTGATGACACAGCCCCCGTTCTCCAGGGCATAGGGCGGCGTGTCGGTCCACCCCCCGCCGATGTCCAGTCGGGCGGGGGCCCGGCCCCAGACGATCTCATCCGAGCGCAGCGCATTCCCGGGGTGGGTGGCGAAAGGCGCGGTGCTCATCACGATGGTCTGCCCGAGGCGCGAAAATGCCGCGTCCTGCGCCTGACGACACCAAGCTTCGGGATCCCGGCCCACCTGGTCGACGTTCAGTCCCGCATCCACGAGTTTGAGCCTTTCGGGCTCCGTCAGGCTCGAAATCACGCCAGGCCATACCCGGTCCCAGATGCCCGGGTCCTTACGCGGCAGGGCCTGACGGATCGCGGATGCGAGGGTGTGGATGACTCTGGAAAAATCCAGGCTGTCGAGGCCTCCCCCCGCCTTGTCGCCGGGAGACTGCAGCGCCTCCCGGAGAAGGCCAGTCATCCAGGCCTGAAGGGATCCCTCGTCGAGCCCCTCGAAGACAAAGGCCAGCTCCCGTGCAGACAACCCCCCGCTCGAACGGAGGACCCGGCGCAGGGTACGCAGGATTTCTTCCCCGCGAAACGACCAGCGTCTCCGGAAGAAGTCTTCCTGGTCGATCAGGGTCAGGATCTCGGCGGCGCTGTAGCGGTCGGCCTCATGCCATGCCTTTTTCTGTTCGTCCGAAGCCTGTTCGGGCTGAAGCATCCAGAGCCAGCGCTCGAACTCCGAGGGTGAGGTGATTGCGGGGAAAAGCCGGGCGTCCCACAGTTTTCCCTCCTCCTTATCTTCGTAGGGCATACCACTCCAGACAGCCTCCGGTCCCGCCCCAACGGCAGACAGCCACCGGTCAATGGGGGTGCCGCACAGGGTAGCCCCGCTCCCCCGGGTCGATTTGAAATTATCGGAGATACCGTATAAGCGGGCGAACCAGGCAGGCCGCCCCTTCCGATCGCTCCCCTTGAGGACATCCAGGCAGGCGCCTCGGGGCAGAGCAAGCGGCCTCTGAATGTCTGCGCCGACCACGACGTTTTCCCCCTCCAGGGTCAGGTCGGCATCCAGTCGGCAGCCCTCCACCCAGGCCGGGCTTCCGTAAACGCCGGCATCCTCGCCCTGGTGGTTGTTCATGCACAGGCAGGCCTGTCCCTGTGTGCTGCCGTGCTGCCTGCGCAGCAGCTCTGTCCCGCTCTGGATGAGCTGGGGCAAGGTCCCGAAATGTAGGAAACCGCAGTCCGGCAGGCGGTGGACGTAGAACGACAGGTCCGACACCGCCTCGTACAGGGCCTGCAGAACCCCCTGGGAAAGGCCTGTGCCGTTTTCCTGTAGGGCCTGGGCATAGTCACGAAAGGTCGTCTCCGTCCCCAACGCGCAGCAGACCTCCCGGTAGAAATCCAGCCCCTTGGCTTCGATCTCCTCGGCCGCCGGCCCGACCCACCGCCATGTTCCGTCCGGTCCCGCCTGAGCCCCCGCAAATCCCAGCAGCCGGACCGCGGCCTCAGGGCCCAGGTTCATGACTCCGATGTCCAGCAGGCTCTGGCCGTACCGGTTCACGGCACCCAGGCGTTCCTGTTCTGCGGGTGCCGGCTTCTGCGCAAAGCGGCGCACGTGCTCAGATTCTCCGACGCAGAAGACGCCGTGGTCCTGAGCCACCTCGGGCGCGACCCAAGTCCCCAGGCCCGTTATGCCCTGCTCCCGGAAGGCCACGCCCTCCGGGTCGAACAGGAGGAGGACATCACCGGTCGTGATGACGGTCTGTCCTTTCCCCGGCTCGGGCGGTGGCAGCTCCAGGTACACGGGCAGCTGCCGGTCGAACAGCGTCTCGCCCAGGGCCGAGTCGGATTCCCCGGGCACGGGCAGAAAAAGCTTGCCGCACGGGCCGTAGGCCGGGAGCCTCCGCGAATCCCCGCCCGCGTGGATGATCAGTATGCGCAGGCCCTGCAGCGCCTTGCCCCAGACCTGGGGATCGTTCCTCTGATCTTCGGCAGCTTCCGCCAGCTCGAGCTGCAGCACGGTCATCCAGCATTGGATGGTGCTGCCTCCGCTGCCTATCCGTCTTCCTCCCGGATCGGGCACGACCAGGACGTTCTTGACCCCGGAAAGGAATCCCAAAGCCCGCCGGGCCTCCAGCTGCATCCTGTAGGCCTGGGCCTGTTGGTCGTTGGAGGCGGTGACGATGAGGTAATCCCAGGGATGGGAAACCGTGTTCATGAGGTTTGTTCGGCCCTGCGCGCTGCCTCCCCCTGCGCCTTGACCCAGGGATAGGTGCGGCCGATGCCGTCACGGAGCGAGAATCGCGACTCCCAGCCGATCGCGCTGATGCGGTCGTGCCGGAAGTTGCGGGCCTTGACGCCCACAGGGCCTTCGATGTGTTTGACATGTACCTCTTTCCCGGCTACCTCGGCGATGACGCGTACCAGTTCGTTCACCGACACATACTCCTGGCGGCCGATGTTGACGCCGTCTTCCAAGCCGGATTGCATCAGTAGATATATGCCGTCCAGGAGGTCGTCGATGTAGGTATAGGCCCGCATGGCCGTTCCGTCTCCCCAGATCTCGATGGTCCCTCCGTCCTTTATCTCAGCGATCTTGCGGCAGAGCGCGGCCGGCGCTTTTTCCCTTCCGCCCCGCCAGGTCCCTTCCGGGCCATAGGTGTTCTGGAAGCGGGCCAACCGGATCACCATGCCGAACCGCCGGCCATAGGCCATGGCCATACGCTCCGCGTAGAGCTTCTCCCACCCGTACTCGTTATCGGGGAGCGCCGGGTACGCCGCCTCCTCCGAAAGCTCCGGCTCTTCGGGCTCCATGTCCCTGTACACACAGGCGGAGGATGAGAAAAAATACCGCTTGACACCGGTCCGGGCGCTGGCATCGGTCATGTGGATGTTGACCAGGCTGCTGTTGCGCATGATCTCACATTCCGCAGCGTGGATGAATCCCATGCCGCCCATGTCCGCCGCCAACTGGTAGACCTCATCGAACGGGCCTCCCTCCCGTGTAATCACGGCCCTCTCGCAGTTAGGCTGTTCCCTGAGGTCATGGATCTGGAACTCGTCGGCAGCGCTGTCTGAGAATTCCGGATACTTGAGGTCGACTCCCCTCACCCAATATCCTTCCTTCTTGAGGCGCTTGACCAGGTGGCTCCCGATAAAACCCCCGGCACCGCACACGAGCGCTTTTTTCATAGAGATTCCTTTCTCACTCGAACTTTATTACAGGGAAAGATATACCCCAAAGCCGCCGGGCAAGTCAAACCTCAGCGCGTCACCCTGTAGATCACGGATTCTCCGAATCCCGTGATCACCCGATGGTAGCCGGTCAGGCGGGCATCTAAATCCGGATCGCCGGTGTCCACACGCAAGGGCGCGCCTTGCAGGGAATGGATCTTGTGGGGCGTGGCTATGATGTGCAGGTCCGTCTTCCTCAGGGAGGCAAGGACCTGGGGACTGACCTGCTGGTTGCCCCGGCCCAGGATGTTCCCCTGGCCCCCGATGGGGGTTACGATCAGGCGCGTGCGTCCCGGCTCGATCAGGGACAGGAGCTGCGACTCGTTGACATCCTGCGCCACCAGTCTTCCGTCCCGCACCACGTCCACTCCCAGCAGCGTGCCGCCGAGGCCCATGCCTTCGAGGACCGAGCGCGTGGTCGTCCCCGGCCCGATGATGTACAGGATGCCGCCGCTCATGAGGCCCGCGACCCCGGCTGCTACGGCCTCCTGGTCATGGCGTTCGTGAACCGGAGTCCTTATCTTCTGGGACTGGAGGCGCCGCCGGGCATGGGGCACACACAGATATCCAAACAACCGGGCGGAGAGCCGGCCCTCTCGGTACTCCTCCTCGTCGATGTCCATGACCTCACAGGACCGGACCTCCCGGATCCGGTCGCGGAGGAAATCGGCGGCCACCTCCCCTCCCGCCTGAGGGTGGATGCTGAAAACCGCGGAGTGGATCTTGACCCCGGCCGGGATCCCGATGGTCACGAGACCTTCCCCCACGGCGGTGAAGATGTCCCGGGCCGTGCCGTCGCCGCCTGCGAACATCAGCAGGTCTGCCCCGGCCTCCTGCATGGCCCGGGCCGCCTCGATGGTATCCTGGGCCGAGGTCGACGCGCGGTTCCCGGGGGGATACACCAGGGATGAAGCCAGGCCCAGGGAGCGTGCCGCTTCCTCCCCCATCGCACCG
>JAUXEH010000130.1 GCA_030620655.1 Candidatus Aminicenantota bacterium
AGGGAAAGACACCGGTTGGAGAGAGTTAACAAGCCGGATGATTTCACCATCCAGAGCCAGGTGGACCTGCTGGATGCCCAGAGAGAAACAACGGAAACGTTCACCACCTTGTTCGTGAGTATCGCCGCAGTCTCTCTCCTTGTAGGCGGGATCGGCATCCTGGCTATCATGCTTATATCTATCCGGGAGCGGACCAACGAAATCGGTTTGCGGATGGCGGTCGGAGCCAGCCGCAAAGACATCCTGGCCCAGTTCATCCTCGAAGCAGCCACCCTGGGCATCGGCGGGGGAGCGGCGGGGATTCTGATCGGAGTTGCCGGTTCGATCCTCATCGGGACAGCCACCAGGTGGCCGACCAGCATCTCCCTATCATCGGTGGCTCTTTCCTTCGGGTTTTCTCTTGCCGTGGGGCTTTTCTTCGGAGTCTACCCTGCCCGGAAGGCTTCCCTTCTCGACCCCATAGTCGCCCTGAGAAGCGAATAAAGGAGAAATTGATAAGAGGGGAACTCTTGACGTCTAATGGGTGTTGACGAAACCGAGGCCCTGTGATAAAAGCAGTATTTCTGACCTATGCACGTAACATTTTTTTTACCCAATTTAACCTGGAGGAATGAGTATGTCTAAGAAATCAGTCCGATTCGTTCTGGCCGCAGCCCTGATCGGGTGCCTGTTTTTGGCCTCACCCGTTCTCTACGGCCAGAAACTGGATGAAACAACCCTGAAAAGCCTTACCTACCGGGAGATCGGCCCCACGCGCCAGAGCGGCAGGTTCGTTGACTTTGCCTGGAACCCCAAGGAACCCAAAACATTCTACGCCGCGACCGCATCGGGTCATCTCTGGAAAAGCCTGGACAACGGGTTCACCTGGGCTCCTCAGTTCACCAACGAGAAGGTCTTTTCCATCGGTGACGTGGCAGTAGCGCCCTCGGACCCGAAGATCGTCTGGGTGGGAACGGGAGAGGCCAACAACAGCCGCAGCTCCTACTGGGGAAACGGAATGTACAAATCCATGGACGCGGGCGAGACCTGGACCCATATGGGACTCGACAAATCGCACCACATCGGCGCCATCGAGATCCACCCCACCAATCCCGACATCCTGTACGTGGCCGCCCTGGGACACCTCTATTCCGAGAACCCGGAGCGGGGGCTGTACAAGACCACGGACGGAGGCAGGTCCTGGACCAAGGTGCTGGACATCGTGGTCAAGGGCAAGAACATCGGCGTGGTGGACTGTGTCATGCACCCGACCGACCCCGACACCCTGTACGCCGCCACCTTCGACAAGGTGCGCAAGCCCTACACCTACAACCTGGGCGGGCCCGGAAGCCGCATCTA
Organism: Candidatus Aminicenantota bacterium; assembly: GCA_030620655.1. Lineage (GTDB taxonomy): Bacteria > Acidobacteriota > Aminicenantia > Aminicenantales > Aminicenantaceae > JAUXEH01. The sequence continues at coordinate 1,339 of JAUXEH010000130.1, forward strand.
CAAGACCACAGACGCCGGCAAGACCTGGACAAAGCTGGGAGGCGGCCTGCCCGAAGGCATGCTGGGCCGCATTGGCCTGGACATCTTCCTACGGAATCCGGACATCGTCTACGCCTGCATTGAAAACGCCAACAAGAAGGACATGTCGGATGAAGAGAGGTACCAGGAACTCCTGGCCGACAAGTCCAGCCGGGGCATGATCGACGGCGAGATCTATAGGTCGGACGACAGCGGCGAGACCTGGAGAAAGGTCAATGCCGACGACCAGAACATCGGCGGAGGCCCGGGTTACTACTACGGCCAGATCATCGTGGACCCCAACGACGACCAGGTCGTGCACGTCCTGAGCGCCGCCTCCTGGGGCACACGGGACGGCGGCAAGACCTGGCAGCGCCGTCCCCTGGGATTCGGCGGGGACGACCACTGCCTCTGGATCGATCCCGAGGACTCCGACCATATCCTGATCGGGTACGACCACGGCCTGGGCGTGACCTGGGACGGGGGCAAGAACTGGTACCATCCCGACTATCAATCACTGGCCCAGTTCTATGCCGTGGGCGTTGACAACTCCTATCCCTACCGCGTGGCCGGCGGGCTGCAGGATAACGGCTCGCACATGGGACCGTCCACCAAACGTGACGGGAGCCCCATCCGCTTCGAGGACTGGGAACGGGTCGGCGGCGGGGACGGCATGTACAACGTCTTCGACTGGAGGACCAACCGCTACCTGTACAACGAATCCCAGTTCGGGCCGCTCTCACGCTTGGACCTCAAGACCGGCGAGCGCAAATCCATCGCCTACCGGCAGGACCCTGACATGCGCTGGAACTGGAACTCCCCCATCCACGTCTCCTGGCACGACAGCAACGTCATCTACCACTGCGGCAACAAAGTGCTGAGATCTCCCATGCGCGGGGAATACTGGGAGGTGATCAGCCCCGACCTCACCACCAACCACCCCGAGTTCCTGACCACGGGCAAGGGCGGGGACGGCAACATCCAGTACTGCACCATCACCTCTTTTGACGAGTCCCCCCTGGATCCCAACGTGCTGTGGGTGGGAACCGACGACGGCAACGTCCAGGTGACCCGCGACATGGGGAAGACCTGGACCCTGTGCAACGCCAACATCCCGGGCAATCCGGGCTACTGGGTGAGCCGCGTGGCCGCCTCGAACTTCCTGCCCGGCACAGCCTATGTGTCCTACATGGGATACCGGCGCGACGACTTCCGGGCGTTCCTGTACAAGACCACCGACTTCGGGCAGACCTGGTCCTCCATCGCGTCCAATCTGCCGGCCGAGCCCATCAACGTCATCCGCGAGCACCACGGCAATCCCAATTTGCTCTTCGTGGGCACCGAATTCGCCATCTACGTGTCGATCGATGGCGGCGGAAACTGGACCCTCATGAAGAACAACATGCCCACCCAGCCGGTCCATGACATAAAGATCCATCCCCGGGAGAACGACCTGATAGCCGCCACCCACGGCCGGGGCATCTACATCGCCGACATCTTCCCGCTCCAGGAACTCACGGACAAGGTCCTGGCTTCCGACGCCTACCTCTTCCACGTCGAGCCCAAGATCAAGTGGGTGAGCAATGTCCCCCCCAACTACGCCTCCTCCAACTTTGCGGGAGAGAGCGAGCCGCTGGCCTCGGCCATCTACTACTACCTGAAGGACAAACCCGCGGGCAAGGTCACGGTCTCCGTCTACCAGGGCAAGGTCCTGATCAACGAGATCGAGGGGACCACGGACCAGGGCATCAACAAGGTCTACTGGAACTGGGATGTCCGGCGGGAGCTGTCCGAAGCCGAGAAAAAGGCCAATCAGCAGAGAATGCGGCGGTTCCGTCAAATGGGATTCAGCCCGCGCGGCCGCCAGCTCGATCCCAACTACGGCTACTCACCCGCCGTCGAAGGCACCTACACCGTCGTGCTCACGGTGGGCGACAAGAAGTTCAAGCGCAAAGTTCAGCTGCTCCAGGACCACTGGTTCAAGCCCAACTACTGATAAAGGGGATTCGAGCCTGCTACTGTGAGCGGTATTTCTCGAACCAGGCCCTGAGGTAGAGCTGCTGCAGGAGGCGGTGGGACGGCCTCCTCCAGCCATGGAACTCGTCTGGCATACGGACCAGCAGGGTCGCTTTCTTGAGCATCTTGAGGGCCCGGTAATACTCCTCACTCTGCGTCATGGGCGTTCGCAGGTCGGCCTCTCCGGTCATGACCATGGTGGGTGTCGTGACGTTCTTCACATAATGCAGCGGGGAGCGCACCGCATACTCCATGGGGTCCTCCCATGGATAGGCCCTGAACTGGCGGTACCAGTTGGGTCCGTCGGTGGTTCCGACAAAGGAGTGCCAGTTGATGACCGGGCGCATGGATACCGCCGCGGCAAACCGGTCGGTGTGGCCCACGATCCAGGCCGTCAGGACTCCGCCGCCGCTCCCCCCGCAGACGAAGAGGTTGCGTGTGTCGATGAATCCCTTGGCGATTGACGCGTCCACACCGGCCATCAGGTCGTCCAGGTCCTTTCCGGGGTAGGAATACTGGATGCCGTTGACAAAGTCCTGGCCGTACCCGGTGCTCCCGCGGGGATTCATGTAAAGGACCGCGTATCCTTTGGCTGCGAAGTTCTGCCAGGCCCAGTTGAAACGCACCGAGTACATGGCCCAGGGCCCTCCGTGGATATAGAGCAGCATGGGATATTTTTTGCCGGGCTCAAACTCCGCGGGTTTGATCAGCCAGCCCTGGAGATCCAGCCCGTCAGGCGACTTGAACCAGAGCTCCTCCACCTCACCCAGTTTGACATCAGACAGTACATCGGCGTTGACATCCACCAGGAGCTTCATGTTCCCGGGATCCTTCAGGTTGAAGGTCAGAAGGTCACCGGGCTTGTGGAAGGAGGATACCGTGGTGGCCACCTGACCATTGTCCGCCAGGGAGAGGCCCGATAGATAGTGGACTCCGCTCGTTATCTTCTGGATCTTTCCAGCGGTGGTCACACTATACAGGTTGGATTCCCCCTTTTCGGCCATGGTGTAATAGACCCCGGTGCCATCGGGGGACCAGGTCACGCCGGAAGGGGAATTGGGCAGGTCGCCGGCCAGGAGTTTTTTCCCGCCCCCTGTGCTGGCCATGAGATAGAGGCTGGAGAGATGGCTGGTGTAGTTATTATCGTCATACCCGGTGTAGGCGATCCACTTCCCGTCCGGAGAGACACGGGGGCCGCGGTCCGGGCCCTTGCGGTCGGTAAGCGCTGTGATCTCCAGCGTCTCCAGGTCCACGGAATAGATCTCCGAATCGCCCCTCAGGTATTCGGCCTCCGGTTTGCGGATGGCGCTGAAAAAGATCTTTTTCCCATCCGCCGACCACTGGGGATCGCTGTGGGAATACTCACCGGAGGTCAGCTGCCGGGGAGTGCCCCCCAGCTCGGCATCGAGCACGTATATGTGGGTGTATCCTTTGGGTACGGGCCCCCGTCCGTCCCGGGCCCAGGTCATGCGGTCCACTATGGTCGCCCCGACCGCCCACTTGGCCCCTTTGGGCTTCTTGACCATCTTCACGGGTAGGATGGGTTTCGTGTCAGGCTCGAAGGACGTGAAAACCAGCATCTTACCGTCCGGAGACCAACGCAGCCCGCTGGGAGCCCTGTCCACGTGGGTGAGCTGCGCCACCTCGCGCGTATCCAGCCACATCACATGGATCTGAGTGGTGCCGTCCCGGTCGGAAAGGAAGGCGATTTTTTTCCCATCCGGCGACCACACCGGTGAGGAGTCGCTCCAGTCGCCGTGGGTCAGCTCCCGCACGCGCGTGCCTGCCACATCCACGATCCACAGGTTGGAGCGGGACCGGTCCTGCATCTTGTCCACCCATCCCCGGCTGAACAGGATGTGCTGCCCGTCGGGAGAGATCATGGGGCTGCGCACGGATTCCATCTCCATGAAGGTTTCATCGGTCAGCAGCTTGTGCCCCTGAGCGGATGCCCGGGAAACCGCCGGCCCCAGGCAGAGAGCACACACAACGAACATGACCAAGCAGGCATGGATCTTTTTCATGGTTGATACCTCCTCTTCAATTCTTTCCGGTAATGTATAAAATCCTCCCGGGAATTACAAACGCTTCTAAGTCTGTTGGCAGGATCAGTCCGCCATGGCCTGGCGTAGGGCCTTGTGCCACCCGGCGAGGAGCGAATCTCGTGTCTCCGCATCCATATCCGGCGTGAACAGTCGCTCCAAGCTGCGCATACGGCTGAGTTCCTCGGCGTCCCGCCAGAAACCGCAGTTCAATCCCGCCAAAAAGGCGGCTCCCAGAGAAGTGGACTCGATCACGGCCGGTCGGGCCACCGGAATGTCGAGGATATCGGCCTGAAACTGCATTAGAAAATCGTTGGCAGCCGCCCGCCCGTCCACCGACAACTGCATCACCCCGACACCTGCCTCCTCGACCATGACCTCGAACACGTCCCGCGTCTGAAAGGCCATCGACTCCAGGGCCGCCCGGATGATGTGGTTGCGGCCGGCCCCGCGCGTCAGGCCGGTGATGATGCCCCGGGCCTGCATGTCCCAGTGGGGGGCGCCCAACCCCACGAAAGCCGGGACCATGTACACGCCGGCATTGTCCGCAACACTGCGTGCGGCGATCTCACTGGCGCGTGAGGCGGACAGTATCCCGATCTCATCCCGAAGCCACTGGAGGGCGGCCCCTCCGATGAAGACCGAGCCTTCCAGGGCGTAACAGGGGTCCCCGCCCCTATCCACGGCCAGCGTGGTCAGCAGCCCCTTCCGGGAGCGTACCAGATCCTGTCCCGTGTTCATGAGCATGAAACACCCGGTGCCGTAGGTGTTCTTGGCCCCGCCCGGATCAAAACAGGCCTGACCGAAAAGGGCGGCCTGCTGGTCTCCCGCCGCTCCCAGGATGGGGACGCCTTCGATCCCCGGCAGCCCACTTACCTTTCCGAAGCTGTCCATGGACCGCATGACCTCCGGCAGCATGCCTTCGGGCACGCCCAACAGTCCGCACAGCTCCGGGTCCCACCGCTTGTCCCGTATGTTGAAGAGCAGTGTGCGGGAGGCGTTGGTGTAATCCGTCACGTGCTTCGCCCCTCCGGTCAGCTTCCAGATCAGCCAGCTGTCGATGGTACCGAAGCACAGGTCCTCCGGATCCAGGGCCGGCTCGCCATGGTCCAGGATCCAGCGGACCTTCGTGCCGCTGAAATAGGCATCCATTGGAAGCCCGGTCTTGCTGCGGAACAGTTCTTCGTGGGGTTTGAGGTCGCGGCACATGTCGGCGGTGCGGCGGCACTGCCAGACGATGGCATTTCCCACCGGTTCCCCGCTGCTGCGGCGCCAGACCACGGTCGTCTCCCTTTGATTGGTGATGCCCACGGCCCGGATCCTTCCGTCGGCGGCGGAGATGAGTTCCGCAACCGTCTCCTGAACAGACTCCCAGATCTGCGACGGATCGTGCTCCACCCAACCGGGGTGCGGATAGATCTGGGTGATCTCCCGGTAGGCACCGGCCCGGATCCGGGCGCTGCGGTCGACCAGCACGGAGGTGGTGCCCGTGGTTCCCTGGTCGATGGCCAGGATATACTCTTGTGACATGAGAAAAGACCCGGGGTCAGCGGTCGTCGCTGCGGATGTGGCTGTCCAGCCACTCGACGATATCCTGCAGCACCTGCTCCTTTTCCGGCTCGTTCATGATCTCATGATACAGCCCCTCATAGAGCTTGAGCGTGCGGTCGGCAGAGGCCACGGAATCGTAGAGCCGGCGGGCGCCTTCGGGTTCGGTGATCCTGTCTCCCGTCCCCTGCAGGATCAACACCGGGAGAGAGAAGCGGATTGGCTGCTCCCGAATGCTCCGGCCCGCCCTGACCAGCTCCGATCCGGTCTTCAAGAGGATGCCCTTCCGGTAAATCAAGGGATCGTTATCATAGGCCGCCACCACGGCCGGATCACGGGATATGAAATTCCGGTTGATCTTGATGGTATTGAGTTTCGGCAGAAACCGGGCGATCGCGGCGGCCGCCTTCTGGAGCAGAGGAGACACCTCGTTGCTCAACTGGACCGCCGGGGCGCTGAGCACAACTCCCCTGACCCGGGGCTCCCGGTCGATGGCATAGAGGACCGCGATGACACCACCCATGCTGTGACCCAAAAGGAACAACGGCCGGCCCGGCAGCCTGGCCCTGACCCGGTCCAGGAAGACGTCCAGATCATACAGATACTCATCGAAGCTTCGGACGTAAAGAGGGACTCCGCTGGACTTCCCATGGCCTCGCAGGTCGAAAGTATCGACGGCATAGCCGTGCCGCATGAGATGTCGCGCGATCGGATCATACCGCCCGCTGTGCTCA
>JAUXEH010000268.1 GCA_030620655.1 Candidatus Aminicenantota bacterium
ATGTCCCACATGACAGCAGCTCTAATCCACGGGTCTTGGAGAGCGAGAATCTGGACTACATCCGTGTGCGGATGAAGCTCCTGACGCGCCGTCACGAGACCGCAGGATAGGCTGGGAGGCTAACATATTTACACGGATGCAAAATTTATTGGAGTGTCTGTTATCCGCATTCAGGGAGTCGTAAGTTATATTTTATCTCTCAAATACAGGCTCTCTGGAACACTCTCATAAACAGGTTACTAAAGAATTTCGGCGGAACGCTTCCAATAGATAAAAAATCAACGGGCCGGGTTGTTGAACAACACGACTGATGTAATGACAGAGATCGGAAAGCTTTGCGGAAAGGGCTACGATTCGGGGAGAGGAAAAGATAGAATCGCGGGTACCGGACTAAAGGGGTAAAAAACATGAAAAAATGTACCCGCTGTCTTCTGCCGGAAACATTCCCCGGCATAGAGTACGATCCGGATAACGTCTGTAATTACTGCCTGAAGTGGGAGAAATACCTTGACCGCAAAGGAAATGATCTGGAAAAGGCGAGAGCCCGTTCACAAGTCCGCTTGGGAAGATTTATCGAAAATAATCGGGGCAAGCAGGAATATGACTGCCTGGTGTGTCTGAGCGGGGGCAAAGACAGCACCTATCTACTTTATCTGCTGAAGGAAGAGTACAAGCTGAATGTGCTCGCCTATACCTGTGATACGGGATTCATGAGCCCCGCGGCAAAACGAAACATCCGACGTACAGTCGATAAACTGGGCGTCGACCATGTTTGGAAGGGCCCCGGTGAGGAATTCTACAAAAAACTCTATGCACACTGGCTGCGTCAGAATCCAGACTCCTCAATGGTTCGGATTCTTTGCCCCAAATGCATCATCGTGACATTCTTTACAGCGGCCAAAATCGCAATGGAAAAGCAGATCCCCTACGTTGCACTCGGGTTATCTCCGGTTCAGACGCGATTCCTCAAGTACAAAACTCCCAATCTGCTCTTTTTCCCTCAGCGGCCGCTCTTTTTCCTATCCATGTTGTCCTTCAAGTGGTTTCCGGAAAAGTACTTCAGGATACCACTGGGGCAGGAAGAAAGGGAGTTTTTCACATTTTCATGGGAACAGATCAAACATATGCCCCGTTTCATACGCCCCTTCAGCGCCCTGGAATACAGCATCAAAAAACACAACTCCACGATCCTCGACAAAGGTCTGATCTCGCCCGGGGATGAACACCCCCTACACACAAACTGCCTTATCAACCTGGTGATGTTGAAGCGTGATTTTCTGAAGCTCAGATACAGCCCTTACGCCTGGGAGTTCGGCCGACTTTATCGCGAGAACCAACTGGATATCGAAGAGTGGTCACTCCTGGAGGAACGATTGGAAAAGGAAATCGACAGCGGGCTCTTCGCCAAGGAGGAGATTGACTCAGTTTTGGAGAGGCTCGATTTGACTCCCCTTTTTTAAACGCTTATTATTAATACAAATAGCATTCTCCCTTAAAAAAATGGAATGCCCGCTCTGTCATGCGAAGAATCCCTCCGGTTCACGATTCTGCATGAAGTGCGGGATCCAGATCACACCGACCAAGGACACAAAATCGGACACGACCAAGCGCCTGCTCTTCCCCCTCTACAAGCTGTCGCGCGGTATGATCTTCGCGGACCGCTACGAGGTCGCCGATATCCTGGGCAAGGGCGGGATGGGCCGAGTGTACAGGGTCCTGGACAGAGAAATCGATGAAGAAGTCGCCCTGAAGCTGATCAGCCCCAAGATCACGGCGGACGAGAAGCTGGTCGAGCTGTTCCGGAACGAGCTCAAGCTGGCGCGCAAGATCACCCACAAGAACATCTGCCGCATGTATCATTTCGGGGAAGAGGCCGGTGCCTACTACATCATCATGGAGTATGTGGACGGCGAGACGCTGAAGACCATCATCCGCCGGAAGGGAAAGCTGAGCGAGAACGAGGCCCTGTTCATCGCGGGACAGATCTGCGAGGGGCTGCAGGAGGCCCATCACCAGGGGATCATCCACTGCGACCTGAAGCCGCAGAACATCATGCTGGACAAGAACGAGACGCTCCGCATCATGGATTTCGGCATCGCTCGCTCCCTGGGTGCAACCGATATCATCGAGGCCGGCGTTGCCATCGGCACCCCGCAGTACATGTCTCCCGAACAGAGTGAAGGCGCCCTGGCCGACCAGCGCTCCGACATCTATTCGTTCGGCACGATCCTGTACGAGATGGTCACGGGGCAGATCCCTTTCGAGGGAGACACGGTCCTCAGCCTCGTGTCCAACCACAGGTCGACCGAGCCTCCGGAGCCGAAGCAGTACCACAAGGGCCTCTCGCAGGAGCTGAACAAGCTCATCCTCCGCTGCCTGCGGAAGGACCCCAACGAGCGCTATCAGAATATCGAGATCATCGCCCACGAACTGAAGGACATCGAGAAAGGGACCCACCCCTCCACGGTCTCCGATTACCTGCGGACGCCCAAGTTCCTGACGATCCGGGAAGACTCGTTCCTGTATGATAAGCCCAGGGTCTTCGTGGCCCGCGAGAAGGAGCTGGAGAAGCTGAAGACCCACCTGGAAAACTCCCTCTCCCAGGAAGGGCGCGTCTCTTTCATCGTCGGGGATGCCGGGAGCGGCAAGACGGCCCTCATCCACGAGTTCGCGCGGCGGGCCCTGGAGAAGTATCCCGACCTGATCGTGGCCCAGGGCAGCTGCAACGCACACACAGGCATCGGAGACGTGTACCACCCCTTCCGCGAGATCATGAACCTCCTGACCGGGGAGGTCGAGGCCAAGTTTGCGGCCGGGGTGCTTTCCCGGGAACACGCCTCGCGCCTCTGGAACCTGCTCCCCATCGCAGCAAGTGCGATCGCGGAATCGGGCCCGGATCTGGTCGATTCCTTTGTGAACGCGGAGGCGCTCGTCACCAGGCTGGAAAGCTACGAAGCGGAGATACCCGAGTACAAGACGAAGCTGCAGAGCCTGATCCAGCGTAAGACCCACAAGGAGGTGGCACTCAGCCTCCAGCAGAGCGACGTCTTCGAACAGTACACGCGGGTCCTGCAGACCATCGGCCGCGAGCACCCGCTCGTGCTGGTCCTGGACGACCTGCAGTGGGCGGACACAGGAACGATCAGCCTGCTGTTCCACCTGGGACGCAGGATAGAGGGTTCCCGGGTGCTGATCCTGGGCGCCTACAGGCCCGCAGACGTGGCCTTCAGCCGCGATGGGCGGCGCCATCCCCTGATCCCCGTCATCAACGAGTTCGAGAGAGATTTCGACGATATAAAGGTGGAGATCGGCCACAAGGGGGACCGCCGCTTCCTGGAGGCCTTCCTGGACACAGAACCCAACCGGCTGGGAGAGGGCTTCCGCGATACCCTGTTCCAGCAGACCAAGGGCCATCCCCTGTTCACCATCGAGCTGCTGAAGAGCATGAAGGAACGGATGGCCCTGGTGCTCGACAACCACGACCGCTGGATCGAGGGGCCGGGCCTCGATTGGGACAAGCTGCCGGCACGGGTGGAAGCGGTTATCGCGGAACGGATCGGGAAGCTGCCCGCCGAGCTCCAGAAAACCCTGGCCCTGGCGAGTGTCGAGGGCGAGGTGTTCACGGCCGAGGCCATCGCCCGGGTGCAGGGCGTGGATCCGGACGAGCTGGTCCACCGGCTCAGCCAGGACCTGCATCATCGTCACAACCTGGTGAAGTCGGAGGGGATCCAGCGCCTGAACGAACGCCGCCTCTCCAAGTACCGCTTCCAGCACATCATGTTCCAGAGGTATCTCTACAACAACCTGGATGAGTCGGAGCGAGTCTACCTCCACGAGAAGGTGGGGACCGCGCTGGAGGACCTCTACGGAGACCACACGGATACGATCGCCATCCAGCTCGTGATGCACTTCCGTGAGGCCAAGATATCGGAGAAAGAGATCATATACCTGGAAAAGGCCGCTTACAGGGCCCTGCGGGGCTATGCCTACCAGGATGTCAACTCTCTGCTGACCGAGGTCCTCAAGCTCGACGCACTCAGGGAGACACCCGGCGGGCTGCTGCAGCGCACACGCTGGGAGCAGCAGTTGGGAGAGGCCCTCCTGGGGCTGGGGCGGCTGGGGGACAGTCAGGACCACCTGCACAAGGCCCTGGCCCTCCTCAAGCGGCCGGTCCCCCCCGAGGGGCTGAAGCTTGTGGCGGGGATGTCCAGGCAGGCCGTCACCCAGGTCCTGCACCGCCTGTGGCCTTCGCTTTTCGTAGGACGCAGGAAAGCCAGGAAAGACATCCTGTTGGAGGCAGCCCGGGTGTATGAGAAGCTCTCCGAGATCTATTACTACACACAGGAAAAGATGTTCGCGATCTATTCGGTCCTGTGCGCCATCAACCTGGCGGAGAAGGCCGGCCCCTCGCCGGAGCTCGCACGGGAGTACGCCAACCTGTGCCTCGGGACCGGGGTGGTCTCGATGCACTCCCTGGCTGAGACCTACAGCCGCAGGGCCCAGGAGGTCGCCCTCCAGGTCGACCCGCACCACACACTTGGCTACGCCCTCATGGTAACCTCCTCCTACTACCTGGGGATCGGGAACTGGAAGAA
>JAUXEH010000096.1 GCA_030620655.1 Candidatus Aminicenantota bacterium
CCTTCGCGATCTCCTTGAGGGGTTCGGCTGCCGGGGCGCGCGCCATCAGCATCTCGACGTTGAGCCTGCGCGCCCGGAGCACGCGTTCCGATGCGGTCTGGATCTCCATGCGCTCCTGGACCTTGTTGTTGCAGGACGTGATGACATCGGTTTTCCCTTTGTGGGTCACCTCCACCACGCACAAGCGGCAGGCCGCGTAGGGCTCCAGCACCGGGTGGTAGCAGAGGCTGGGGATCTTGATGTCCAGCTGTTGTGCGGCCTGCAGGATGGTGGTGCCTTCTTCGACCTCCAGCTTCTTTCCATCTATGATGATGTTCACCATCATTGTACCTCCTTAGTCGATCTTCACGGCGCCGAAGTTGCACACATCGTAACAGACGCCGCATTTGATGCACTTATCTTGGATGACTTTATGTGCTTTACCTTTTTCCCCTTCGATGGCGTCGGACGCGCAGTTGCGCCGGCACATATCGCAGCCCTTGCCCACGTTGACACAGGTCTCCGCGTCGATGGTGTAGACGTTCAAATCCCGGCAGACATGGGCGGGACATTTCTTGTCTTTGATATGGGCTTCGTATTCATCCCGGAAATACTTAAGCGTGGTGAGGACCGGGTTGGGAGCCGTGTTTCCCAGCCCGCACATGGCCGAATCCTTGATGGACAGGGCCAGTTCCTGAAGCAGGACCAGGTCCTCCTCCGTGCCCTTGCCTTCCGTGATCTTGGTCAGGATGTTGAGCATCTCCTTGGTGCCTTCCCGGCAGGGCGTGCACTTCCCGCAGGATTCGTCCTGGGTGAAGGCCAGGAAGTACTTGGCCACGTCCACCATGCAGGTGTCCTCGTCCATGACCACCATGCCGCCCGATCCCATCATGGAGCCCGCTTCTCTGAGGCTTTCGTAGTCGATGGGAAGGTCCATCTTTTCCTTGGGGATGCAGCCGCCGGAGGGTCCGCCCGTCTGCACGGCCTTGAATTCCTTGCCGCCGGGAATGCCCCCGCCGATGTCGTAGATGATCTCCTTCAAGGTGATCCCCATGGGCACCTCCACCAGGCCGGTGTTGTTGATCTTCCCGACCAGGGAGAACACCTTGGTGCCCTTGCTGGTCTCGGTCCCGATGGAGTGAAACCAGTCGGCGCCTCGGTTTATGATGATAGGGACATTGGCCCAGGTTTCCACGTTGTTGATGCAGGTGGGCTGGCCCCAGAGGCCTTTCTCGGCCGGATAAGGGGGCCGCGGCCGGGGCTCACCCAGGCGGCCTTCGATGGACGCCAGCAGTGCGGTTTCTTCACCGCACACGAACGCGCCGGCGCCCCGGATCACCTTGATGTCGAAGTCGAAGCCCGAGCCCAGGATGTCTTCGCCCAGCAGCCCGTAATCCCGGGCCGCTTCCAGGGCGATGTTCAGGCGCTTAAGAGCCAGGGGGTATTCGTTGCGCACGTATGCGAATCCCTGCTGGGCCCCGATGGCCTTGGCGCCGATCACCATGCCCTCGATGACGGAATGCGGGTCGGCCTCCAGGATGCTGCGGTCCATAAACGCCCCCGGGTCACCCTCGTCGCCGTTGCACACGAGATATTTGATCCCTCCGTTGGTGGTGGAAGCGCGGCGCACGAATTCCCATTTCAATCCCGTGGGGAATCCGGCGCCTCCCCGGCCCCTGAGGCCGGCTTTCTTGACTTCCTCGATGATGCCTTCCGGCGTCATCTCGGTGAGCGCCTTGGCCATACCCTTATAGCCGTCGCGGGCGATGTACTCATCGATCTTTTCCGGATCGATCAGGCCCCGGTTGCGCAGTGCGATCAGGACCTGACCCTTGAAAAAGGCGATGTCGCTCAACACAGGAACCGGGGTTTTTTCCTCGGGCGGGATGTACATGAGTTTCTCCACCGGCCGCCCTTTGAGGAAGTGCTCCTCCACGAGATGGGGGATGTCCTTGAGGGTCAGCTGCTGGTAAAAGACCTTGCCCGGTTCAACCACCAGCAGCGGGCCCCGCTCGCAGAACCCGTTGCATCCTGTGGTGACGACCAGGACCTCGTCTTCCAGCCCCTGTTTCTTGATTTCTTCCTCCAGGGCGTCCTTGATCTCGAAGGAGTGGTTGGACACACAGGCCGTCCCCGCACACACCATGAGATGGATCCTGTATGTCTTCTCGCTGGTTTGTTCTTCCATGGTCATGCTCCTTATGATACGTCTGTTTTCTCGCTGCCGATGCCCAGGGCGTAGTCCTGGACCATCTGTCCGTTGAGAACGTGTTTATCGAAGATGTCTTTGGCTTTTTCAGGAGTCAGATCGATGTATTTGACAGGGGCGTGTCCCTGGAGCTCCACGGTGATCATGGGCTCCTTGCTGCACAGGCCGGCGCAGCCTGAGTTGGTGAGGAGTACGTCCCGGATGTCCCCATTTTCGATCTCGGTCAGGAAGGTGTTCATGATGGCCCGGGCCCCGGCGGCGATCCCGCAGGTCCCCATGTGCACAGTCACTTTGGCGCGATAGTCGCCGTCCTCGCGGAGGGCGGTCGTCCGCCGTGCCTTTTCTCTCAGTTTTTTTAAGTCTTCCAGGGTTAGTTTTGGCATAGTTCACCTCCTCATTTCTGGTATTTTTTCAAAATCCCGGGAATTTTCGTTTGCGTGAGTTTGCCGTGAAATTCATCGTCGACCATGATCACGGGGGCGAGGCCGCAGCACCCCACACAGCGGACCTCATCCAGGCTGAAATTCCCGTCCGGGGTGTTTTCGCCGCTTGCGATAGAGAGCTCGCGCTCCAGCTTTTCCAGGATGAGCCGGGCGCCCCGGACATGACAGGCGGTCCCCACGCAGACACTGATGGGATGCTTGCCTTTGGGCTTCATGCTGAACGCGTTGAAAAACGTGGCTAGACTGAGAACCCGGCTGAGGGGGATGTTCATTTCCTTGGAGACGGTTTGAATTGCGTCTTTGGGGAGGTATCCGAATTCTGCTTGAATGTCCTGCAGGACAGAGATGATGGTGCTCTGATCGGCCTCGTATTTTCCCAGGATTTCCGTCAATCTTGCTTCGTTCATGTTGGCCTCCTTAGGTTGTCTAAACCTTCTTTGATGTGATCCCTGATAAAACAGATGATCTCAGGAGATGCGATGGATACTCCGTTGAGATGCGTTTTGATCTCCTTGGTATCCAATGAATAGTGCGCTTGATCGATATGATGAGAATAAAGGATATCCACATCCGGGTGCCCCATGATGAGGGTAACCACGGTCTGCGCGATATCTCCCAGAGGTTTCATGTCTATGTGGCCGGCCTGGAAGGTGGCCGTGACCTGCGTGCCCTTCCCGGGCCGGGATTCGATGGAAAAATCTCCGTTGGCGGCCCTGGCGGCCGCTGCCAGCAGCGGCAGCCCCAGGCCGATGCTCCGGGTTTCCTTGGTGGAGAAGAAGGGATCCAGGGCCTTTTGTACGGTTTCTGCATCCATTCCCACCCCGTCGTCAACGATCTCCAGGGTGATCTGGTCTCTGGCGGCATCATCCCGGAGCCGGATCTCGATCCTGTTGGCTTTCGCCTTGATCGAGTTTTCCACGACGTCGAGGATGTGCAGCGATAGATCTTGCATGGTCCTTATTCTCTAGTGTGAGATCTTTCTCCCGTCTTCGCTCCGGAGAGCCTTTCGTATCTCCCGGGCGGTCCTGTCTTCCATATAAAAGGTTGTGTATCCGGTCCCGATATCTTCCACGGTGTGGGCATCCGAGGCGCGGGTGAGCGGGAGCTGCGGGTGGAATCTTTGCTCCGCCTCCTCGAAGGAGATGCGCGGTGAGATCTCCAGCGCGTCCAGCGGCAGATGCTCCGGGACGAATCCCAGCTGGCCCACCAGGCTGAATACTTCGCGATCGATGTGGGCGGCGATGGCCAGGCCGTCCAGGGCCTTGATGTGGCCGATGACCTCCTCGATGCTCAGTGTGGAGGCGCCTATGAGGAGCTTGGGATTGAAGTGCAGCACCTCACCCTCGGCGTTGACCACGACCTGCATGCCGAAAACCTCCTCGTCGTTTTCGCCGGGGAGGTTCGCATACACGATCTCCTGGAGGGCAAGGGCCGGTTCCAGGTCGTCGAACAGGGCCAGGACGTGGACCTCCTCCTGGGACGTGACCTCCATCCCGGGCAAAACACGTATGGCATACTGGTCTGCCGCCTGCATCAGGGCCGGCACGTTCTCGGCGGAATTGTGGTCGCAGATGCCCAGGATGTCGATCTCCCGGTGCTTGGCCTGCCGGGCGATGGCCTGCGGGGACATGTCCAGATCCGTGCATGGCGACAAACACGTGTGGATATGGAGGTCCGCCTTGAAGTTCCGCAGCATGTGCTTTCCTTTATCCTCCCGGGTTCAATGCCCGATAGAGCCTCCCTGAGATCACGAATGCGCTGTCCGGGGTCTGAAACACGGTGATGCCCTCGTCGTTCGCTTTCCGGAGCGTCTCCTCCTCCGGCTCGCGGTTGTTGACGATGATGACCCCCGCGAGGTCCTTGAGTTTGGCCACGGCGGCGATGTTCTGGTGGGTCTGCAGCGTGATCCAGAGCTGGTCTTCCTTGCTGTTGGCAATGACATCACTCAGCAGGTCGCTGGTGTAAGCCCCGCTCACGTCGCCTTCCAGGCTCGCATCGGCCGTCAGGAGCCGCAGTCCCAGTTGTTCTTTGATGGCGTTGAGTTTCATGATTTCCCTTTTTTGGTTTCGTTTTCCGAATCCGGGGGCTGGACGCTGCTCATGGCAATGGATTTTTCCAGCATGGAAGAAAATTCCTTGGAGAGCTTCTTGAACTTCTGGGGCATGTTGAAGATGCAGTCCGTGATCACGGAGTCCCCCTTGATGACGTCCTCGGCAAAGGCCATGCAGGTGGGAGAGCCGCAGGCCCCGCAGTCGATCTTGGGGAGCTGCTGATAGACGTTCTCCTTTTCCTTGCGTTTGCGGATGGCTTCGCCCAGGTCATCGGAGAGCGGCTTGAGCGGCCGGGGTTCCAGTTTCCCCTTTATGGAGTAATAATCCTCTTGGTACTTTTTCCTCACCTCCCGGATGTCCGGACAGGCTTTGATCTGCTCGAACTCCAGGGTCTCGATCAGCTTGAGGACATTGTTGAACGAGATGTACAGGTTTTCCACGGTCAAGGATCCACCCACGCAGCCCTGATGGCAGGAATAGGCCTCGATGAATTCGATGTTGCGCAGCTTCCCCTTTTCGATGTCGTCGAACACCTTGATGATCTCCTGGATGCCGGAAACAGCCAGGGAGTCCTTGATCCGCAGCGTGCGGCAGATCCCACCGGACATGGCCCACCCCATGCCCAGGATGCAGATGTTCTTCAGGTCCTTATCGTAGCCGTCTTTTTCCACCCCTTCCAGGGCCGAGAGCAGCGGGCCGTAGATATCGGAGATGGATATGGCGCCGTCCAGGGAGGAGCGCCCCTTTTCCGCCGGCTGGCGGATGGAGATCATCTTGGCAGGGCAGGGGGTCAGGTAGAAGATGCCGATCTCCTTTTCCTTGAGGCCGAGCCGCTTGGCCTTTTTCTTCTTGAGCGCCCGGGCCGCCAGCTCCCTGGGTGTGTCGATGGGGAGGACCTGGTCGATGAGGGAGGGGTACTTGACCTGGATCAGCCGGACGACCGTGGGACAGCCGTTCGAGATCACGGGCTTGGGGCCGCGGTAATCGCGGAGGTATTCCTGGATCGCGAAGCTGACCTCCCCGCAGGTGAGCGACAGGTCAAAGGCGTCGTCGAAGCCGAGGTGCTTGAGGCCTGCCACGATCTTCTGGGGCAGGATCTCCTTGCCGAACTGGGCGTGCAGCCCGGGGGAAGGGAGCGCCACGGTGTGGCGGAACCGGGTTAGCTCACCGAAGGGATCGGTGAGGGCCACGATGGCCCCGTTGGGGCAGGCTGTGATGCACTCGCCGCAGTCCACACATTTTTCCTCCAGGATCATTGCCTTGCCGTGGCGTATGCGGATGGCTTCCGTGGGGCAGACGCGCATACATTTCATGCGGCCGTCACACTTTTCAGGATCGATCTTGAGGAAATGCAGATACGGGCTCATGTCTTGTCTGCCTGTTTCAGATGAAAGGTGATGATCAGCACGGTCCCTTTGCCGCGGATCGAGCCGATCCAGAAATTGTCCGCATTCCTGTTGATGTTGGGCAGCCCCAGCCCGGCTCCGAAGCCCATCTCGCGCATCGCGTCCGTGGCCGTGGAGAAGCCCTCCTGCATAGCCCTGTCGATGTCTTCGATCCCCGGTCCCTGGTCTTCGATGCGTATGGTCATCTCCTCCGGCGTCAGATTCAGGATCAGGTCGGCCTTCTGTGCGTACATCACGACATTCATCTCCGCTTCATAGCAGGCGATGGCCGCCCGCCGGATGATGGCGCGGTCGATGCCGACCTCCTGCAGGATCTCCTTGATGGTAGTGGACACCCGGCCGGCGCGGCTGAAATCCCCGCCCTGGATCTGAAAATGTTGTGATAGTCCATTGTCGCAGAACATTATCGTGAATCATCCCGGTTTCGGCCGACGCCGGGAAGACCGGCCTGGAACAGCAGGCCGCAGGCCGTGTACATCATATGTTTGGTGGAAAGGATGGGGATTCCCTTGTCCTTTGCGAGTGCGAGACCTCCTTCGTCAGGTTTTTTGCCGCGCACATACAGGATCGCCTTGGCCTCGACGATATCCGCCGTGCGGACGGACTGGGTGTTGGTCAACCCGGTCATGAGCAGGATCCCGGGCTGGCCGAAGGCCAGCACATCGCTCATGAGATCGGAGCCGCCGGCTGCCGTGATCTCCAGATCGAGGCAGTCCCCACAGCAGATGACCTCGGCGTCCAGGATCTCTTGGATCTGTCTCAGGGTCATGTTCAGTTATCCGGGACCACTTCCTTGATGATGACGTCGCCCTTTTTGATTATCCTCTCCGAGGGGGTGATGACTGTCGGACAGTTTGACCAGCAGTCCCCGCAGCCGTTGCACTTTTCCACATCGACATAGCGGGCCTTTTTCTTGATCTTCACGTTGAACGCACCCACATATCCCGAGACTTCCTCCACCTCGCTCCAGGTCAGCAGCTCGATGTTGGGATGTTTCCCCACCTCCGACATCTTGGGCGTCAGGATACAGGCCGAGCAGTCCAGGGTGGGGAAGGTCTTGTCCAGGATGGACATGTGTCCGCCGATGGAGGCTTCCTTCTCCACCAGGTAGACCTTTTTCCCGGAGTTGGCGTAGGTCAGGGCCGCGTGGATGCCGGCGATGCCGGCGCCCACGATGAGCACCTCGGGCCGGACCGGGACCTCTTTTTTCGTCAGAGGATCGTGCAGCACGACACGCCGCACCGCCGCCGAGATCAGCGCCTTGGCTTTCTTGGTGGCCTTTTCCGGGTCTTGCGTGACCCAGGAGACATGCTCCCGGATGTTGGCCATCTGGAAGTAGAAAGGATTCATCCCCTCTTCCGTGACCGCACCCCGGAACGTGGGCTCGTGCATGAGGGGCGAACAGGAGGCTACGACCACCCGGGTCAGCTCGCTGGTCCTGATGGCCTCCTTGATCAGCTCCTGCCCCGGATCGGAGCACATGAACTTGTATTCCTTGGCCACCACCACGTTGTCCAGCTTGGAGGCGAACTCGACCACTTCCGGTACGTTGACCTTGCCCGCGATGTTGGTGCCGCAGTCACAGACAAACACTCCGACTCTAGCTTGACCGTTGTTATCGCTCATTTTGCTCCTCCGTTTGCGAGTTTCGCCCACATGCCTTCCAGCGGGATGATGGAGCGGGAGAACCCCAGGTCCTCTTTGGCAACGCCCAATGCCAGGCCCATCAGTTGAGTGAAATAGAGGATGGGCAGCTTGACGTCTTCTTTGTATTTCTTGACGATCTTTTTCTGGTTGATCTCCAGGTTGAGCTGGCAGAGCGGGCACAGGGTGACGATCACGTCTGCGCCCTGGCGTTTGGCCTCTTTCAGCAGGAGATGATTCATGCCCAGGCCGACATCCTCCATAATTCCTGCCAGCGACCCCCCGCAGCAGCGGGTCTTGACAGGATAATCGACGGCTTCGGCTCCCATGGCTTCCATGAGCTTGTCCATGGAGGTGGGATAGTCCGGGTCGTCGAAATCCGTGTAGGGCCGGACGAGCTGGCACCCGTAGTAGGAGGCCACCTTCAACCCGGTCAGCGGATTCGTGACCTTGGCCTTGAGGGCCTCAAGGCCCACATCCTTGACCAGCACCTCGACCGGATGGATGACGTTCACCGTGCCCTTGTACTCGCATCCTGCATTCTTGAGCTCGGTCAGGACCTTCTTCGCCTTGGCATGGCCGGAGACGAGGAACGCGTTGGACTTTTTCATGGTGAGGTAGCATCCGGCGCAGGGGGCGATGATATCCCTGCCGTCCTTTTCCGCGATCGAGAGGTTCCGGCCGCAGATGGCCTCGGCCATGGCCGCGTCGACCGAGAAATAGGCGGTGGCGCCGCAGCAGTTCCAATCGTCCAGTTCATTAAGGGGGACGCCGACGGCCTTGAACACGGGAAGCAGGGATTCTTCGTAGTGTTTGGAGCCTGATTTCAGGGAACAGCCCGGGTAGTAGGCATATTCTTTCATTTGTTCTCCTCGGTTACGGCTTTGATCAAGCCATGCAGCTGCTTTCTATTCTTGATCTTTTCCATCTTTAGGCCGAGCCGGCCGGTTTTCATGAGGTCGATCCCCATGCCGGCCATCTTCAAGGGAGAGATAAAATCCTTCAGCCGCAGGTACATGTTCACGACCACCCACAGCTCGGAATTCCGGCCGTTCCTAGCGATGAGCTTGTGCATCTCCTGCGCCAGGGCCGGGCTAGGCAGCTTGCGTGGATAGACACCGGCCTCCACCGCCTCCCGCTTCAGGCTGTACATGACGTCCGTGATCTTGATCAGTGAGGGACAGCGGACCTGGCAGCTGTAGCAAGACGAGCAGAGCCAGGGAGTGAAGCTCTTGAGCACATCGTCCTTGAATCCGTGTTTCACCATGGCGATGATCTGGCGCGGTGAGTAGTCCATGTATTCTGCCATGGGGCAGGAGCTGCTGCAGGTGCCGCATTGAATACAGCGATTTATCTCCTCGCTGTGAGATTTCTCCTTGACCTCGCCCAGAAAGTTCTTGTCCAGCTCGCTTTCAAATATGACCTTTCTGTGGGTTTCCATGCATCCTCCTTTTAATTAAAAGCGCTGTGATGATGTCGGTGTAAAGAGAGGGGGTTCGACCAGTCGGATAAAACGTATAATAATGACATAATTTGGTGCTCACGCAGTGTGAGACAACACCCGTATTGATACACAAAAAATCAGATACGGCCTAGTAATTCGGTAAGAAATCCTGCATCATTAATGTCTCCGGTTTCCCGGAGGATATTAAATTCTATTGAGGATACGGGGGCTTGTCAATAAAAAAAAGAAATTGCCCGAAAATAAAAAAATCAGGCGTATGATCGTGATTAAATTATAGTGACTTTTTCTGAAATCCTGCCTAATATTGCTTGCATTTACCGAAAAAAACAAAGTAAAATTGATTCATCACAACAACCTTTCAATAATAAGGAGGAAGAATGAACAGGAAAGCTCTCTCTTTTCTAGGGGTGGTGTTATTGATCGCGGTGGTTTCCAGCTGTTCATCCAATCCTGAAAAAGGCCTCTTGGACAGATACTTCA
>JAUXEH010000325.1 GCA_030620655.1 Candidatus Aminicenantota bacterium
CGTTTCCTGGCTGTGAGGAGGGGTCTTTTTCAAGAAAAGAAGATCAAGATCCATGTTCCCTACATTCTGTCCAATCTTGGCGCAGTCAGCAATGAGACTCCACTATTATTATCACATGTACTGCCCGTTGCCAAAGAATATTTTTTTCTGCCTGAAGAGACAGGATGAGCAGGGGAAATATCGCCCGGCGACGCAGCTGAAAGCCGGAATGCGGCTGGCAGATAGGCTACGGTTTCTCGTCTGTGTCTTTGTCTCCTGCGGGCGTCTCTGCTGTCGGCTCCGGTGTCTTCACTTCAGGCTCGGCCTGTTCGGGTTCGGGTGTCTCTGCTTCAGGTCCAGATGGCTCCGCATCCGGCGCGGGCATCTCTGCTGTCGGCTCCGGTGTCTTCACTTCGGGCTCGGGTTCGGGTTCCTTCTCCTCAGCTTCCGGTTCGGGTGTCTCGGCCACGGGTTCCGGTTCCACCGCCGTTTCTGCGGCCACAGGGGCAGCCTCTGTTTCGGGCATGGGCTCGGCTTCCGCGGCAATCAGCGTCTCCGTGGCTTCCGGTTCCGATGGTTCCGCCTCCACGGGGCCTCCTTCCCTGGCGACTTCCAGCTTGATCTCGGCCCGATCGTCATGGAAAACCTTGATGGGCACGGTGTAGTTCCCCAGGCGCTTTATGGGCTCATCCAACAGGATCTTCTTTTTCTCTATGTCGAAACCCAGCTCGACCAGGGCCTCCCGGATATCGGTGACGCTCACCGAACCGAAGATGGCGTCCTTCTCTCCCGCCTTGCGGGTAAAGGTCAGGGTGACGGCATTGAGCTTTTCGATGAGCGACAGGTACACCTTCATCTCTTTTTCCAGCCCCTTGCGCAGGGACTTCTGCACCATCTCGATCATCTTCATGTTGGTGGCCGTCACCTTCAGGGCCAGCTTTTTCGGCAGGAGGTAGTTCCTCCCATATCCCGGGGCCACCTTTACGATGTCCCCCTTCTTGCCCAGGTTTTCGATGTTGTCTTTGAGAATAACCTTCATCGTCCTTCTCCAGTCTAATCGGCGATGTAGGGAAGCAGGGACAGCAGCCGGGCGCGCTTGATGGCCCGGGTCAACCGGCGCTGATGATAGGAACACGTGCCCGTCACCCGGCGCGGAGAGATCTTACCTCTCTCCAACGTATACTTCCGAAGGATGTCCACTTTTTTGTAGTCGATTTCCTTCACATTGCGTTCGCAAAAGCGGCAGACCTTACGCTTGGGAGGGAAGTACTTCCGCCCCGATCCTCTGCCGTTCCTTGATGCTCTTCTGTACGGGCCTGGCATGGTTATTTCTCCTCTTCTTGAGCCTCATCCGCGGCCGGCGGTGGCTCGGCGGGAACAGGCTCGGGCGCAGCAGGTGGCTCTGCCTCGGTTTTCGCTTCCGGGGCCGCTTCCGGAGCCGTCTTGTTTTCAGGTTCCGGCCTCGGAGCCGTCATCCTCTCTCCCGCCGCTTCTTTGGACTTTGGTCTCACGGCATTTTTCCTGCGGACCTTGGGCTCCTCTTCCGCCAAGACCGTGAGATAACGGAGGATTGGTTCTGTCTGCTTGAATCGTCTTTCCAGCTCGGCGGGGATTTCCGCCTCGCTCTTGTAACGGAAAAACACATAAAAGGCAGCGTCAAACTTCTGGATCTGGTATGCCAGCTTACGCTTCCCCCACTTATCGATATCGATCATCTCACCGTTGTTCTCGGTGACGACCTCCGCCATCTGCTGGATGAGCTGTTCCGTCTCATCCTCGGCCAGATTGGGGGCGATAAGGAAGGCAGTTTCGTAGAGTCTCATTAAAAACCTCCTCATGGCTCTGCAGCTCCTTCTCTTCAGGCGGAAGGAACAAGGAGAGAGCAATCAATCTGAATCTTTTCCCTGTTGGGAACACACAATATAGTACAAATTCCCCTTTGCGTCAAGGCCCCGGACAGGTCGGCAAGCTGAAACGTCAGCCCGGTTCTGGAAATGCGCCAGTTCCGGCGTGTCCACGAAAACGGGGAAAGTCCAAGGGATTCAAGTGGGGGTGGACCGCTCGCCTTCCCTCTCGCGAGTGGGAGGGTGGGATCACAGAGGGGGAGGTCGGACGGGGTTGTGGAGGTTCATGGCGGCGTCGATGTCCCCCTCCAGGATCATCTCCAGGGCTGCGGCGGCCCGCTCCAGAGGTTCCACCAGCCTCTTCCGCTCATCGTCGCTGAAGGGCGCCAGCACATACTCGACGGGATCGTCCTCTTCGGGCAGGGGCCCGATGCCGATCCGGATGCGCGCGAGGGATCTCGTCCCGAGTTCCTGTATGATCGACCTCATGCCCTTGTGCGAACCGCCGCCGCCTTCCTGGCGGATCCTGATCTCTCCCAACGGAAGATCGAAGTCATCGTAGACAACGACCATCCGCTCCGGCCGGATGCCGCCCTGCTCTACCAGGGATTTGACGGCCCGGCCACTGGCGTTCATGAATGTCTGAGGCAAAACCAGCAGGACCTTGCCCCCGGGGCGATCCGCCCCGGCGATCTTGGACAGGTGGCTCCTCTTCCTGATCCGGATATCCCAACGCTTGGCGAGTCTTTTTATGAATTCGAAGCCTGCGTTATGCCGCGTACGGGCATATTCGCGCCCGGGGTTCCCCAGCCCCACGACGGCCCACACGCCTTACTCCTTGGTTTCCTTCGACTCTTCCTCTCCCTCGGCCTTTTCCTTCTTGATCACCTCGGGCTGTTCTCCCTCGGCCATGATCTCTTCCTCTTCCGGAACCTCCTCGACCTCTTCCTCCACGGACGGCGCCTTGATCAATACGATCATAGCCTGGGGATCGGACAGCACCTTAACGCCCTCCACAGGCGCAAGGTCCTCGATCTTGAGGGACTGGTTGAGATGGAGCGCACTGATGTCGACCTCTATGTTTTCCGGGATGTCTTTGGGCAGGCATTCGACTTCCACTTCTCGGGTGGCGCTTTCGACAAAGCCTCCCTCAGCTTTGACGCCCACGGCATCGCCCGTCAACACGATCGGCACGCTCACCCGAATCTCCTGTTCCATGGATATGCGGAAGAGGTCGACGTGCAGGAGCTCATCCGTGGTCACGTCCTGCTGATAGTCCTTGATCATGACCTCCAGCTTGTCCTTCTCAAAGGCCACCTGGAAAATGGTGTTCGCGCCTGTTTCAGTCTTGAGAATGTCGAAGATGTCTCTTTTACTCAGGGCCAGGGAAACATTCTCGACATCCGGGCCGTAAAGTATCGCCGGGACATTTCCTTCCCGGCGGATCCGGCGGGCCACATTTTTCCCGCCGGCATCGCGTTTCTCTGCTTTGATGGTCAAACTCATGGGTCTTCCTCCTCAATCTTAGCCTGAGCTATTCATAAAAAATGTCGATACTTGATTCAACAAAAACCATATCATTCATTTACACTATTTTCCCAGTAAATCACTTTAACATTTCCGTTTTCAATGTTTTTTCTATTTATAATCGACATTTTTTATGAATAATCCAGGTTAATTCCCTAAAAAAAATTCATGCTTATATCCAGAGATTTAAAAGAATGGGTCAGGCTACCGACAGACACA
>JAUXEH010000066.1 GCA_030620655.1 Candidatus Aminicenantota bacterium
AAACGCAGACCTCCTCCCCCTGCTGGTCGACCTGTACAACCAGAGCGATGAGGCCAAGGCGAAGAACCGTCTCATCATGTCCATCGCCCAGAACAAGAGCAAAGAAGCGGTCCCCACGCTGATAGGCATCGCCCGCAAGGAGAAGAGTCCCGATCTCCAGAAGGCCATCATCTTCTTCCTGGGGCGCTCCAAGGATGAGGCAGCCCTCAAGTACCTGCAGGAGATCATCGAGAGGTGACCGGCTCCCGGCACTCATAGCACCAACAATCCAAGGCAAGTAACGCAGGCATGAAAAACAAAAAAGGACTGGCAGCATTAGGGGTCGCCGGGCTGTTCTTCCTCCTGGCAGGAACCGGCTGGGATTTCGCACAATACGTGAGCCTCACAGGCCGTGTGCATCATGTGGACAAGCCCGGTCTTACCCTCGACAAGAAGATAGAGGCGGCGGTGCAGGAATTCCGCAAGGAAAACCGGGAGGGCCTGTTCCTCACCGGGTATGTCTTTCCCGCCCGGGACAGCATCCACATGGATGACCGCCGGGGCACGGACGCACCCTACGGCGTCCGGGTCCGCGAAGGCGAGATCAGGATCCGCCGCACACTCCGAGACAAAAGCGGAGACGGCTATTCGGTGCACACCGAAGCGGACGGGAACGGCCCGGCCGGGCTCTTCCTGCTTTACCGGATATCCGGCCGCAGGTGCCGGATCGTCGACAGCAGTATCTTCGATCCGGACAGGAGCTACACTTTCGAGGACACGCCCCTTTACTGGCTGGGCGAGGCAGACGCGGAGGAAAGCTTCGCGCTGTTGAAGGATGCCTTCGGACAGAGCGGCAGCGAGATCCGGAACAATCTGGTCTTCGTGATCAGCAGGCACGACTGCCCCAGGGTGACCCCCTTCCTGAAGGAGGTGGCGCTGGGCGAACACGTCACCAAGGTGAGGAAAAACGCCATCTTCTGGCTGGGCAATCTGAGGACACCGGAGAGTTACCGCTCCCTCAAGGAGATCTCCGGCAAGGTCACGGGAACAGAGCTGAGAAAGCAGGTGGTCTTCGCCTACAGCTTGAGCGACCAGGAGGAAGCCATCCAGGAGATGATCCGGATAGCCCGGGGGGACAAAGACCGGGAGGTCCGAAAAAGCGCCATCTTCTGGCTGGGGCATAAAGCCTCAGATGAGGCGGCCAAGGTGCTCAAAGGTGTGGTGGAGGGATCCGACGAAGACGATGACATTAAGAAGTCCGCGGTCTTCGCCATCAGCCAACTCCCCAAGGAGCGTTCCATTCCCCTGCTCATCTCCATCGCCAAGACCAACCAGAGCGCCGCCCTGCGCAAGAGCGCCATCTTCTGGTTGGGGCAGACGGGAGATGAGGAAGCCCTCCAATTCTTCGAGGAGATCCTGCTCAAGAAACGCTAGATCATCGGCAGGTCGGGCGGAGAGAAAATCTCTTCATACAGGCGCAGGGCATAGAGGTCGGTCATACCTGCGATGACATCGCGGGCCCGCACCTCCAGGGGATCCTCCTCCGGGTAGGGCTTGACGAGGTCGCCCGGATTCTCCAGGACGTATTCGTACAGATCCCTCAGGATCTTTTCCACCTTAACCGTCATTCGCTCGGCCTCGGGCGAAAAATACACCCGGTCGTACAGGAAATCACGCAGCTCGGCGACCGCGGCGGAGATCTCATCGCTCATGCGGATCCGGTCCAGGTCTGCTGCCAGACTCGACCTCACCACATCCTCCACCATGGTGTCTATGCGGTAGGAATGATACTTGCCCAGGATTCGGATCAGGTGTTCGGGCAGATCCTCGGGCTTGATGATCTCCGCCCGCAGGCTGTCGTCGATGTCGTGATTGACGTAGGCGATCACATCGCAGATCCGGACCACCTGCCCCTCCAGGGTCGCGGGCATCTCCTTTTCCCCAGCATCCAGGATCTTTCCTCGCCCCTTGGAGTGCCGTACGATCCCGTCTCGCACCTCATAAGTCAGGTTCAAACCCTTGCCCCCATATTCCAGTTTGTCCACCACCCGCAGGCTCTGCTGGTAGTGGGAAAAACCGTCCGGGGAGAAGCCAGACAGGGCCTTTTCTCCTGCGTGCCCGAACGGCGTGTGCCCCAGGTCATGCCCCAGCGCGATGCCTTCCGTGAGGTCCTCGTTCAATCGCAGCGCCTTGGAGACGGTGCGGGCGATCTGGGAAACCTCGAGCGTATGCGTCAGCCGGGTGCGGTAGTGGTCCCCGAACGGTGCCAGGAAGACCTGGGTCTTGTGCTTGAGCCGCCGGAAAGACTTGCAGTGGATTATGCGGTCTCGGTCCCGCTGAAAAGCCGTCCGCAGCGGATGCAGCGTCTCCTCACGCCGCCTGCCGCGCGAGTTTGCGCTCAGGCAGGCCTGGGGCGAAAGGATCTGCCGTTCCACTTCCTCCAGCTCTTCACGGATCGTCATGCTTATCGTATCCTATCAAAACGAGGGATGCACAGGCATCCCGGGGTATTGTCTATGAGTCCGTTTAAAGTATCTTGCTATTAAGCGGCCAGGGCTCGTTTTTGCGGGCCTGGTCGATCAGCAGCATGGTGATGGGGAAGTTGATCTCCTGGCGGTGGGACATCTCCATCTTTTCGGTTACCTTGCGCATGGCCATCTCGATACCCAGACGGTTCATCATGGCAAAGGGGCCCTCTTGCCAACCGAATGCCTCCCGGCACAGCTTTTCCACCTCCGCGATCTCCAGGAGCCCAGCCTCGACAATCTCGGAGGCGGTGATGAATGCCACGGCCTGGAAGCGCTTAATCAGCAGGTCCACGAGCATGAAGTCGTCCGGTTCCTTATCTTCGCCCGCTTCGGATTTCCAGAGAAGCGCCGCACCGCCAGTCCTCCCTTTCTCGCATTTTTCCGCCAAACACCTGGCAGGAGTGAAAAAATTGAAATATTTCTGGAATATGGGGTCCTCCGCTTCGGAATCATCCGACATGGCGGTGAGATACCCGCAGGTCTCGAAAATGCCTATTCTGTCCATCCGGGCCAGAAACCCATCAGCCAAGCCGAAAGTGCTCCTGGCCACGGCCTCGATGTGGGGGATCTCCATGCCGTCGTCTATCATCCGGCAGGCCTCCAGCATCAGGGCCGACAGCACGAGGCTGGCCGCGCCGCCTTTTCTTTCTTTCCTGAGGGAAAATGGTTCCTCGATCAGTTTTATCGTCTTGTCCATTATTTCGAGTCTCCTAGCTTGAGCTCTTGGGTGTTACTCGATGAGCAGGAAGACATACCGGCTTCCAATTCCTTTTTTATGTCTGACCCGAGCAGTTCCTACCTGCAAAAAGGGCATTATAACACAACCGTTGTGAAATTCTAGCGGGGCCCGAAGATCTTGGTCCCGATGCGGACGAGGTTGGCGCCTTCCTCGACCGCGACGCGGTAGGAGTTGGTCATGCCCATGGAGAGGAAGGTCATCTCGACGCCTGGAATCCCTAGAGCACCCAGGCACTCGAAAACGCGGCGCGTCTCCACAAAATAGGGTCGGGCGTCCTCAGGGTCGCCCATATAGGGCCCCATGGTCATCACCCCCTGGACCTGGACATGGGCCAGGGATGCAATCTGCTTGACCAGTGCCTCAGCATCCTCGGGGATCACCCCGAATTTCTGGGGCTCCCGGCCGCTGTTGATCTCGATCAGGACCGGCAGGGTGCGGCCGTGCTGTGCGGCCCGCCTGTCGATCTCCCGGGCGAGCTCCTGGGAATCCAGGGTCTCTATCATATCGAAGAGGCGCACCGCCTTCTTGGCCTTGTTCTTCTGGAGATGCCCGATGAAATGCCACCTGGCCCGCCCTCCGACCGCCTCAAAAGCCACCTCTGCCTCCTGCACATAGTTCTGGCCGATCATCTTCACACCGGCATCTATGGCCTCGAGTATCTCCTCGGGCGTGCGGGTCTTAGCCGCTGCCACCAGCTGTACCCCCTCGGGCAGCTCCTCCAGTATGCGCTTGATATTCTCAGTGATCATTCGTTTCTCCTAAAAAAGGGGACAGGTACATTTAGGGATCTAAATGTACCTGTCCCCTTTTTTTTTAAGGAAGTGATGAACGTAGCGGCGCATGAAGGCCGCGGCCTCGTCGCAGCGGCGGAACACGGGTACGCCCTCCTTTTCCAGCAAATCCCTCAGGGGCTGGTAGGGCCTGCCGCTGTCGATGCTCACCACAAAAGGCTTATCGGTCCGATGAAAGATGTCGATCAGCCGCCGCGGCGTGCTCCCCTCCCGCATCAGGTCCTCGCCATGCAACCCTGAAGGCGCCAGCGTATTCATGGCGGGAGACATGGGCAGGGGCGAGACCACGGCACAGTCCACGTTCTCATCCTCCAGGATCGCCTCGACACAGGCGGCAAAGGCGCGGTCATCCGCCACGGGTGTGACATCCATGGGATTGCGGATGTCCTGCAGCCGTGTGATCCCCAGGGGCTCGAGGGCCTGCGCGATCCTGGCATCGGTGCCGGGCGAAAAGCGCGCCAGCTCCAGGGGCGGCTCTTCGGCGATGCCGTCCGACATGATCACACACTCGAACCCGGCGTTGGAGATCAGGCCTACCCGGATTCCCTGGACTTTCTTGTCCGCCAGGAAACAGAGACCCCTTACGGTGTCCTCGAACTCGTCGATGGTCTCGGCCATGATCACCCCGGCCCGCTCCAGCACGGCGCGGCTCACCGCATAATCCCCGGCCACAGAAGCCGTGTGGCTGGCCGTAGCGGCCCGGCCTCCCGGGGAGCGGCCCGCCTTGTACGCCACGACCGCCTTGCCCGGCTGAGAGGTGATCTCACGGGCGGCTTTCGCCAGGGCCAGTCCGTCTCCGGGGAGAAATCCCTCGATATAGAGGGCGAATACACGGGCCTCGTCCCGGTCCTTGAGATAGTTGAGGTAGTCGGAGATGGTGAGGTCGATCTGATTCCCGATAGAGACCGCATAGGCGGGTTCGATCCCCGGGAGCTGGCTCATGCGCGAGATCATGTAGGCCCCGCTCTGGCTGAGATAGACCAGGGGATGGGGGCGCAAATCCTCGCGCGGCAGGGAAAAGATCTTGTGCTCCGGGACAAAGGTGGTGTCGTACTTCCCCGGACGGGAGAAGATGCCCTGGCAGTTGCCGCCATTGACCACGGGGACCTGTTTGTTTGCAGCACGGCCCTCGCGGATCAGGGTCTTTATGCCGTGCTCGATGTCCTCTGTCCCCTCCTTTTCCCCCATCCCGCCGGCGATGAAGATGACCGACCGGGCCTTCTGCTCCTGGATCAGGTCCCGCATCACCTGATAGCCCAGATCGGCGGAAACCGTATGTACGAACAGGTCGACGGCCTCGGGGAGACCGGCCACGTCGGGCACGCACCGGCACCCCTCGATCTCCCGCACCCCCGGCTTGACCACATAGACCCTTTCGCGCGGGAATCCCTGCTTGAGGATGTTGTTCAGGATGATGTGACCGATGTTCATCTTTTCGGAGACCCCGATGATCCCGATGCTTCGGGGCTCGAGCAGGAATCCGATGTCCGCATGGGGCCTCGCCGGCTCCCGGTGCTTGCTGCGGGAGATGCGGCACAGCCCGTCCAGCGGGACCAACCGGCCCCGGCTTATGACAAAGGGATTGACCTCGGCCTCTTCGATCACGAATTCGCTGTCCTGCGAATACGGAGAAAAATGGGCCCCCAGCTTCTGGAATTTGAGATGAAGCTCGGCCAGCTTTTCCTCCGTCACCAGGGGGGGCCGGCCCCTGAAACCCGCGGTCAGCTTGTCATAGAAGGCCAATGGACGCAGGATCCGGGACACGCCCTCCCCCTCCTGAAGATGGGCGGAGGAGATGGACACCGATCTCCCTTCCTTGAGCCGGACGTTGAGGTACTCCACGTCAAGCCCGCCGCTGCCCATGCTTACGATGGGGCCGAACTCCCGGGAATTGCGCAGGCCGAGGAGCAGTTCGGTGCCGAATCCCGACTTCTCATAGTCCACGGCTTCCAGGACGAGCGTTCCCTGGATCAGCGAGACGCTGTCCTCGGGCACACCGGCGCCTCCCCCCGGGTGGGATTCTTCCGCCCACCTCCTGTGGCTCTCGGGGATCCTTTCCAGCATGTCGGCGACGGCCCGATTCACGGCCTCCGGGTCCCTGTCCACAAAACGCACTCCGCCCACATCCGACTTGTGGAGGATGCGTGGTGACACCACCTTGAGCACCAGGCCGCGGCCTGGGATTCCGGACAGGTCCTGATCGGTCACGGCCTGCCCCGCCGGGAGGAAAAAGTGGGCGGGTGTGTCTATGCCCAGGGCATTCAGGACGGCATAGACCTCGTGTTCGAGCAGGGTTTCGTGTTCGGCCTGCCGGAATATGTGTTCAATGGCCGTGAAATCCATATCCATTCGCTTCTCCTGAGCTTCGCACAGCGGCGGCGGCCTCTTTGCCGAGGCGGAAGGCCTCGAGGTTGGTCTCCACCAGCTCCTCACCTTTCGGCAAGAACAGGGCCCGGATGTAATCCTGCAGCAGCGCCTCGCTCACGATGAGGTCGGGAGAGGCCGCGCCCAGCATCACCATGTTCTGGGACCGCACCGAGCCCGCCTCCCTGGCCAGGGATTCCGAGTCGATGATGAGGGCCCGGTCCCCAAAGCCCCGGACCGCCGCCAGCACCTCTTCGATGGCGGGGTAGTCAGGGATGTTGACGAACGGTTTTCGGCTCGTCACCAACCGGCCCTTCGGATGGAGCGAATCCACATAGCGCAGCGCCTCCAGGGGCTCCACGCTCAGGATCAGGTCGACCTGACCCAGAGGGATGAGCTCGCTGTAGATGGGCTCCTGAGACAGCCGGAGATGGGACTGGACCGCTCCTCCCCGCTGCGCCATGCCGTGGACCTCCGCCTGCTTGAAGCTCAGGCCGGCTTCGAGCGCGGCATTGTCGATGACATAGGCGATGGACAGGATCCCCTGCCCCCCCACACCGGCCAGGATGATATCCTGCTTCACTTCACTGCGCTCCTTTCTGCCTGCTTCGTTTACGGGTTTCCTGGACGCACTCCCGGACCGAAACGATCACGGAAAGCCCTCGATGGGCGATCTCCTCCTTTATCACCTGCACATTGGCCTCCAGGTTCCGGGCTAGGGGCGTGATGACACGGATGTGCCGCTCGCCCACACCGGTTCCCCGGACGATGTTGAGCAGCTTTTCACCGGATAATAAAGTGGGCTGTCCGCCCGTCATGGCCACAGAAGCGTTGTCCACGATGACGAGCGTCATGTCGCTATCGGCGGCCGCCGCATCCACCAGCGGGGTGATGCCGGAATGGGCGAAGGTGGAGTCCCCGATCACACCCACCGAGGGATGAATGCCCGCGTCGGCGCCTCCCTTGGCCATGCTCACGCTGGCGCCCATGCACACACACGTATCCACGGCCCTGTAGGGGGGGAGTGCCCCGAGCGTGTAGCAGCCGATGTCGCTGAACACGTTGGCCTCAGGATGGCCCTCCAGGGCCAGGTTCAGGGCGTTGAAGGTATCGGCGTGCGGGCATCCCTGACAGAGCTGGGGGGGCCGGCCGGCCAGCTGGATATCTCCCGCGGATCCCCGCGCAAGCGGCTCGAGACCGAGGGCCTCACGGACCAGGTGGGGCTGGAGCTCGCCCGTGGGAGGGAGGGATCCATCCAGCTTGCCCCGGATGGTCTTTCCCGCGACCCCGAAAAGGCCGCGCAGCCTGGACTCTATAAAGGGATAGCCCTCCTCCACGACCAGGACGGTGTCCACCTGCTCGAAGAGGCGTGCGATTCGGGCTTCAGGCAGCGGATAGACCGCAAGCTTCAGCAGGGGCGGCTCGGTCCCCCCGGCCGCGAGATTCTCGCGTACGTAATTGTAGGCGATGCCAGAAGCGATGACTCCGAGAGAACCGCTTTCCGGATCAGGGATGATCAGGGAGTTGAAGGGCGTTTCCTCGGAAAATTTCGTGAGCTCCGGCTGGAGGTCGACCAGCCGTTTGAAACGCCGCCGGGCATTGACCGGCAGGAGTGTCCAGTCCCGACTCTCCCCTAACTCCAGGTCATTCTGGGGCCGGGGTTCACCGGGCTGTACCCGGGACCGGCTGTGCGACAGGCGCGTGACCAGGCGGAGCATCACGGGCAGGTTCCACCGCTCCGAGACATCGAAGGCCTGCCGGGTCATGGCGTAGGCCTCCTGATGGTCGGCGGGTTCGAAACACGGGATCCGGGCAAAATCCGCGAAATACCGGCTGTCCTGCTCGTTCTGTGAGCTGTGCATGCCGGGATCGTCTGCCACAACGACTACGAGTCCTCCCTTGATCCCGGTCAGGGCGGAGTTCATGAACGGATCGGCGGCCACGTTGAGCCCCACATGTTTCATGGAGACGAGTGTGCGCCTGCCTGCGAACGACACGCCCAGGGCTTCCTCGTAGGCGACTTTTTCATTGATGCACCAGGCGGCCTGGAAGGCACCGGTCCCCTGCGATCTGCGGATCAGGAACTCCATGATCTCCGACGCCGGGGTTCCCGGGTAGGAGTAAGCGGCCGTGAGGCCGGCATGGATAGCGCCCAGGGCTACGGCCTCGTCACCTAAAAGAACCTCGCTGCTCATGAGGAATTTATCACACAAATCACCGGCACTGTCAACCGCGTGCCGGCGTCCACTCCCGATGTGAAGCCCAGCGGCAGTCCTGCGATACCTAATTCTTATCATTTCTATAAAATTAGGTTGAAATAGCCGGGGGATTCACGTAGTATATAAACGGATAAGGCCTGCAGTCATATGCATTAATCCGAGGAGGCTGAAATGATAAGATTATCGACCAAGGGCCGTTATGGGACCCGACTCATGCTTAATCTCGCCCTGCATCACAACGGCGGCCAGAAGGCGACCATCCTAAAAAACGTCTCCAACGACGAAGAGATTTCTATCCGGTACCTGGAACAGATCATCATCCCGCTCAAGATCAACAAGCTGGTCAAGAGTATCCGAGGGGCCGGCGGCGGCTACATCCTGGCCCGGGATCCGGCTGACATCAAACTGAGTGAGATCCTGCATGCGCTGGAAGGGTCCTGCTGCCTGGTGGAATGCGTGGAGGACGACGACTACTGCGAGCGCACCCCCACATGCCCGACCCACGAGGTTTGGGCGGAAGCCTCGTCGATGCTCCAGAATTATTTCGAAAACATCTCGCTGCAGGATCTGGTCAAAAGGTCCAAAAAGAAATCCAGAAAGAAAACATGATCATCGCATCTCTGGCCATATTCCCCACCAGCGAAGGGGCCTCGGTAAGCCGTTACGTGAGAGAAGTCATCCGCATCGTCGAAGAATCGGGCCTCAAGAGCTCGACCGGCGGCATGTCGACCACCATCGAATCCCCGGATCTGCCCACTCTGTTCGCGGTCATCGAGAAGACCCACCGGAAGCTGGTCGAAATGGGAGTGAAGCGGATCCACCTCGATCTTCACGTGGATCACAGGCTGGATAAGGAAGCCAGCATCTCCTCCAAGCTTTCTGCGCTGGGCAAGTCTTAATCCTCTTCAATCCCATCGAAAGAGCGGCCGGGTCAGGCAGGTCGGGCCGCCCGCCCCCAAACGTGAGACGTGTGTTCCGTCATATTCCCGGACCGTCACTCCCCTGTCCTCCAGCAGCTCACGCGTTAGCGGGTTCCCGGAGAGCATGAGGCAGTCCCGCGGTCCCACGGCCAGCACGTTTCCGGCCATGGTATCATATTCCTCGGAGGGGACCTCCAGCAGGGCGATCCCGCACTCGAGCAGCCACTCACGAAAAACCACCGGCAGGAGCGACGAATACACCAGAGCCAGATCATGGTCGAGGGGGCTTATCAGCGACATGAGGTGGAGGACATCGCCCGGGCCTTTCCAGTGCGGAAGAGGGACGATCCGGATGTGGGAGACGGTATCCGGCAGGATCTCGGCCAGCTGGCGTATGCCGTCGGCGTTTGTCCGGTAGCCCTGACCCACGGCCAGCGTGTTCCGGTCGAACCAGACCACATCCCCGCCCTCGACCCTGCCCGGGTCCTGGATCTCTCCCAGGACGGGGATGCCGACCTCTGACAGGAACCGGGCCGCCGCATGAGGCTCCCCCCTACGCAGGGGCTTGCCCATGTTGAGGAGCACCGCACCGCCCTCCGTGATGAGGAGGGCGTCGCGCACATACAGGGAATCCAGCCCGGCCCCGGCGGCCGCATTCAGATAATGGAGGTTCGGAACGGATCCGCCGAGCAGGGCGGCGAAGGCGTCGTATTCAGCACATGCCTGTTTGAAGTCGGGAGGCCCCAGGAAGCCGTACTCCCTCCAGTGTTTGTTTAGGTTCTCCTGGCTGAGGAATGCGTCTTCGGGCCGCTTCAAGAGCAGATGGGTAATGCGACCTACCTCGGAAAAATTCCTGACTTCCATCCGTGCCGCCTCCGGGATGCGTAAAGCGTAGCAGTCTACAGGTCGAAAAGCAATGTGACACCGGCATTCCCCCATCCATGATCGGGAAGGAGAGCTGGATCAATCGAGGGGGGCTTCGATGATCCCCCCGCCCAGGACGGTTTCATCGTCGTAGAAAACCACCGACTGCCCCGGTGTGATGGCTCGCTGCGGACGATCGAACTCCACCGAGATCTTCTCACCGGGAAGCGGGACGATGGTGGCGGGTGCTTCCCTGTGCTTGTAGCGGATGCGGGCCCGCACCTTTAGCGGGCGTTCGAGGCCGGGCCGGGCGATCCAGTTGAGCCGGCCGGCCAGCAGCGCGGATTTGTAGAGCTCCTGGTTGGAGCCGACCACTACGGTGTTGTCCCGTGCCTTGATCTCCAGGACATAGAGTGGAAGGGGGGCAGACAGGCCGAGGCCGCGGCGCTGACCGATGGTGAAATGGATGATCCCCGGATGCTGCCCCAGAACGTTCCCCTGTCTGTCGACGATCGGACCGGGCCGGGCCAGCTCAGGGATCCGCTCCGCCAGGAAACGGCCGTAGTTGTTATCGGGGATGAAACATATCTCCTGGCTTTCCGGCCGGGATGCGACCGGGAGATCCTTGTGCCGAGCCAGGTCTCTCACCTCGGGTTTGGTCATCTCGCCCACGGGAAAAAGGGATGCCGCCAGCTGAGCCTGGCTAAGCCCATAGAGGAAATACGACTGATCTTTGTCCGGATCCCGGCCCTTTTTCAGATAGAAACGGCCCGACTGCTCGTCCCGGAGGATGCGCGCATGATGACCGGTTGCGATGCGGTCCACACCCTGCTGCCTGGCAAGCCGAAGGAACGCGGCAAACTTGATGTATTCGTTGCATCGGATGCAGGGATTCGGGGTCCGCCCCAATGCGTACTCCCCGCAGAAATCTTCGATCACCGTCTTTTCGAACACGGACTTCATGTCGACCATGAAGTGCTCGATCCCGAGGGACCGGGCGACCCGCTGGGCTTGATGGGCCGCCTCCCGGCCGCAGCAGCTCATGTGGTCCGCGTCGCGGCAGTAGCCCGAAGGCAGGGCGAACAGATCCATCGTGAAACCCAGTACCTCATGCCCGGCCTCGACCAGGAGGGCGGCCGCCACCGAGGAATCGACTCCCCCGCTCATGGCCACGGCGATCTTTTGCTTATCTCCCCTCATATTTTCAGTGTAGCAAAAAAAAGGGGACAGGTGCAATAATTGGGGACAGTCGGAATAAAGGGGAAAAATAAAGGGGACAGGTACATTTAAAGCTTTAAATGTACCTGTCCCCTTTATTTTG
>JAUXEH010000001.1 GCA_030620655.1 Candidatus Aminicenantota bacterium
GCGGCTATAATGTGACAGATTTCGGGGCGTAGCGCAGCCTGGTAGCGCACAGCGTTCGGGACGCTGGGGTCGTGGGTTCGAATCCCACCGCCCCGACCAGCCATCCAACCACCCCCACTCTGTCTCCACCCACGCCGTCTCTCCACCCCAACCACCCGCCTTGAAAGGAGGGGGAGGGATTTGAGGCCGGCAATAAATCGAGGATCATATGATGCGAGTCGAGGAAAAGGAGCTTGGAGGATAATATATCGGGCCAATAATACGACATAATGCGACATAATGCGACATTTGCCCAACTGGCCTTGACAAGCCCGGCCTGCATGGTTAACTTCTGTGGTGCGGGAATAAAAGGTCGGGATTTTATTGGTCAGGCAAAGGGGGTTGACCCCTTCAATCCCAGCTGCCGGGGCTAAGGTTCTTCAAATCATATTCCATGCGGCCCAGGCCTATCTCTGCGGCATGTCTAAGCTGAATGGACCAGTCGACGGGCTGGAGCTCCCGCATGATATCTGTCCCGGCCCGATCGTTCACCAGGTCCACCGAAGCTTTGTCCAAAGCCACAGGATCACGGGATGCTAGAATGCCGATGTCCTCCATGAACGAAGGGGCATCCTTGCTCATGCAGTCGCAGTCCCGGGTCATCCGGATCAGGAAGTTAAGGTAGCCCGCACGTCCTTCGAACAGATTGTGGACACAAAAGGCATATTCCGCCATCTTTTCCTGAATGCGGTTTTTATCATCGTCCCAACTCAGACCAATGGCTCCGGTGGGACACACCACGAGACACTCTCCGCACCCGATACACGTCTCATCCCGGATAAAGGCCGCCTCGGCTTCCTCCACGATGGCTCCGGTCGGGCAGTAATCGAAACACATGCCGCAGAGTGTACATTTCTTGGACTTCACCCAGGGATGCACATCTGAATGCTGCTCCAGTTTGCCGGCCCGGGATGCGCACCCCATCCCCAGGTTCTTGAGGGCGGCCCCCACACCCGAGAGGATGTGACCCGTGAAATGGCTGAAGCACAGCAGCACGTCCGTGAACAGGAAGGTGGATGCGATCTTCGCGGATCGGACCCGGGGGAGATCTACCTCGATCTCATCATCATCCCGGCCGATCAGGCCGTCCGCGATCCAGACAGGAATCCCCAATGCCTCCAGGGAAAAACCGTGATCCCGGGCCAGTTTCAGGTGTTCGCAGGCGTTCGAGCGATTGCCGACGTAGAGGGTGTTGGTATCGGTAAAAAAGGCGCGTCGGGTTTTCTGTGTCAGGCGGGAGATCAGACGGGACAACCACTCGGGCCGGATGTACCCGGTGTTGTCTTTCTCTCCGAAATGGATCTTGAGGGCCACGAACGAATCCCGCCGGATGTGCGTTTCGACATCCAGGGCATCGTAGAGCACCTCCACCTTACGGGCCAGGCTGTCGGCTTCTTCAGAGCCTTTGGTCCCGATAAAATACACGTCCGCCATGGTAGATCCCTAAGCGGTCAGGGCATTTTTCGCGGCGGTCACACCGGCCCGGGCCTCAAAAGCATGCCCCAGGGAGGATAGGGTATCTTCCAGGGCCGCGACCGCAAATTCCACCTGCGAGAACGACAGGTTACCCATGTGCCCCATGCGGAACACCCGGCCCGCGACCTCCCCTAAACCTCCGGCCACGATGACACCATTGTCCGCCAGAGTTGATCGGAAGGCGGCGTCTTCGACTCCTGGGGGATATGACATCACGGAAAGTGTTTCCGCCAGACAGTCATCCTGGGTGAAAGACCGGAATCCCAGGGCATGGAGCGCGGAACGGAAGGCCTCGGCGATCTTCTGGTGGCGGAGGAATCGCTCCTCCATACCCTCTTCCAGCATGATCCGGCAGGCTTCGGTGAACGCCCTTATCTCGTTGACGCAGGGTGTCGAAAAATATTTGGCCGGATCTTTCATGATCGGGAGCCAACGTAGGACATCGGAGTAGTAGGCCGGGATGGAGGTCATGCTCTGACGTTTGGCCATGGCCGCCTCCGAAAAGACCAGGACGGCGAGTCCGGGCGGTGTGCCGAAGCACTTCTGCGCAGCCGTGAGGATGACATCGACTCCCCAATCCGTCATCCTCTCCTCAATACCGCCCGTGGCGCAGACCCCGTCGATCAGATACAGGCAGCCGGAATCCTTCAGGACATCCGCATAGGCCTTGACCGGGGCACAGGCGCCGGTGGCGGTGTCGACATGGGTAGAGACAACGGCCGTGTAGTCACGGCCGGCCAGCTGCTCTTCCAGCTGCTCCGGGGGGACCACTTCTCCCCAGGGGCTCTGCAGGATATCGCTGTCGATCCCAAAACATTGGCCGATATCCGACATCCGCTGCCCGAAATATCCCTGAGAAAGCACCAGGAACCTCTCTCCCTGTTTGACGGTATTGAGCAGGGCCATCTCCATGGCCAGGGTCCCGGCCCCGGCCACGATGATGGCCTCGCCCCGCTCACAGAAAACAATCTGTTTGAGCATGACGAGTGCTTCCTTCAGCTCCTGAACCATAGTCGGGCTGACATGAGAGACAGTGGGCTGAGAAAGGCTGTGGATGATGCGGGGATGGACAGGCGTGGGCCCGGGAATCAGCAGAAGTTTTTCTTGCGGCATGTGTTGAGTTCTCCTCTTGAATTCGGACTTATCATTTTCATCCATCTAGCCACCCAAATCAAGTGCTTTACTGGAAAGCCGTTCCTGCAGAGCGGGAATGGAGTCGAATACCTCGGCCCCCGTGCCCTCGAAGCGTGCCCTGTCCCGGTTGGTGTTGATGATCAGGACCCGGCGAATACCAGCCGCCTCCGCGGCCTGGACATCGAAAAGGGCATCCCCCACAACACCGCATTCATCCCTGTCCATTCCCCATTTGCTCAGGACATGCAGGAAGGGTCCTGAGGACGGCTTCCATAGACCGTCTTCCCGGGAGAGGACGATATCGAACTCGAGACGGAATTTCCCCAGCAGGAAACGCACGTTTTTCCCTGAATTGTTGGAGACCAGCGCGATACGGACACCGTGGCTGGAAATGAACTCCATCAGCTGCGGGATGCCCGGCATTAGGACCGCATTCTCCGTCGCCGTTTTTTCATAGGCCTCCAGCACCGCCCACTTCCGGGACCGCTCCGGCTCAACGAGAGACTCCAGATGCTTGAGGATGGGCTGCCCCCCCGTGTCCAGCTCAGCCTTGATGCTGGGCCAGTCATAGGGCGCATCCACGATGGTCCCATCCAGGTCGAAGATCAGGCCCTTGAGCTTCACTTCTGCACGCGCCCCACCTCGAACAGGGGCTCTCCCGCGTTGGCCGGAGGCGTGCCCAGGATTGCCATACCGGACCGAGTTGATCGCATCGCCACCTCCTCCTGTGAACTCTCAAACATTCTACTGGAATATATCCGCACGGTCCAGGGCTTTACACGTATCCTCACGGAACCAAGGATCCTTACCGGGGTTTTACACGGCAGGTTTTTTTTATTATAATTGCGCCATCGCACGTGGTCCATAAATCTGAATTTAGGAGGAATGTTATGGGAAAAGTAATGGCGATTTTTATGGGGTTAGCGGCCATGGCCGGCGGGGTGCTCCTGATCCTTTTCTTCTGGGGTCCCCTGGTCATCGACCTGATTCTCGCGTGCATCCCGCTCATCCTCCTCTTCGGAGGGCTGATCGCCTTCATCGCGGGTGTCAGCAGCATGAAGGATGCCGCCAGGGCTAAAAGACTGGAAGAGGAGACGGAAGAAGGATTCCAGGCCGCCCAAGAGGATGAGACATCTGAGGCGGACGTAGACAAGGCTACCGAGTAGACGGTACCCTTTCCGATCCCACCGACCACCTGGCTGAATCACAGATTCTCTTGACAAATTGCGCATTTTTCTGTAATTTGTAACTGAATTACACGTTACGGAGAATCGCTATGATGAAAGACAACCCGGATAAAAACCCAGAGACCGAAGAAACAAAGGAAAAAGAACGTCACAATCCCCTGGACGGATTGGGCAACCAGGTCGAAAAATTCGCGGTCAGGACAGCGGAATCTATAAAAAAAGTCATCGACAAGGCCCTGGCCGCGCGCAACACGGTCTTGACCATCCGCGTCAACGATGAATCCAGCCAGAAGATGAACATGCTGGTCGACGCCGGGCTGTTCAAGAGCCGGTCCGAGAGTGCAGCGTTCCTGATCCAGGAAGGGATCCGGAGCCGGGAAGACCTCTTCGGCAAGATCGAAGGCAAGCTCAAGAAGATGGAAAAGATCAAAGACGAGCTGAAATCCATCGTCTCCGAGGAGATGGACGAGACGCCCTGACTCCGGAAGCACGATTTACCCGGCCTGGAGTTTGTGCTAGAATCCGGGTGTGGGAAACGCGCTTATCCTCCTGCTGCTGCTGGCGACTCTCTCCCCTTCCTCTACGACCCGGAGCATCGAGCGAGCCTTCCTGCAGAACAACGCCCGGATCCTCCTGGAGTTCCTGCCGGCAGGGGGACGCATCAACCTTTCTTTGCCGGAACCCATATCCTTTTCTGATCAACTCTCCGATCAACAGACCTATCTGCTGCTGAAAAAGATCTTTACCACCTTCACCACCCAGGAATTCTTTTCTGAGCTGCGGGAGGCGCCGCAGGGGGAAAAACGCTATTTTTTCAAGGCCCGGTGGTCCTTCCAGGATAAAAACAAGAACCTCTATGCCTTGGATGTTTTCTTCCAGCTCGGCCTGATCTCGGATGGATCGGAGGCCTCCCCGGACTGGAAGATCACGGATATCAGAGCGGAAAAGATTTGAGCCAAAAAACCGGATCCGGTCTCAGAGACCTGCTGCACATCGGGTTGTGGACCGCACTGGTCCTGGCGTTTGTCTTCCTGCTCCTTTCCCGGATCGCCCCCCCGCTTCTCTCCTCCAGCGATGAACAGAAGATCATCAACCGGCTGCGCGACCAGAAAGCCGCCATCCTCGATGAGTTCGAAGAAGCGGGCAGCAGGCTCCTGGCCAAACACGAGGCCCTCTCCGGCTCCGAATGGCCCGGGAGCACTCAGGAGCGATTCCTTTTTTTGAAGAGCCTGTGTGCCGATCCGGAACTGGAGGGCGTCGCCTTCTACGATCACTACATCGGTGACATCGGACTGTGGTATGGGACAGTCATCGACATCAATCCCATCTTCATGGAGGCTCAGTCCCTCGATCCGGAGGCCGTCACGCTGCGGTCGACACTCCTCATCCGGCACAAGTCTTCAGTCTATCTCATCACCTACAATGAAATGCCCTCCGGAGACTATGTGGTCTTTTACAGGCTCCTCGCCTTCCTCCCGGAATTCAAGGCGCGCTATCTCCAGGAAAAACATTTCTTGAAAAAGTCACTCCTGGCTCACTGCACGATCGATTATCATGATTTCCGCGAAGACATCTCAGGAATAAGCGAGTTCTTTTCACGGAACGCTGATGAATTCATAGGCCAGCCGGACCTCCAGGGCCAGATCCAGAACATCTATTTTCCCTTCCGGAACGAGAAAGGCCGGCTCATGGCCAGCGTCGAACTGGCATCCCCTTCGCTGTCTTCGCGTCAGACCAGTCAAAAAGAGACCCTGCTGAGCATCGGCTATCTGTTTCTTATCACGACATTGATACTGCTGCTCCTGATCCAGACCAGACGTTTGGCATCTCCAACGGAACGACGCGTGTGGGTCCCTTTGACCATCCTGATCCTTCTGGGAGGCTTGCGGGCCTTGTTCTTCCCCCTGAGCCGGCTGGTAAAATTCCGCGACCTGGACGTGTTTTCCCCTGCCGAAGCCGGTTTGATTTCCATAGGAGATTTGACGAAATCGCCGGCCGATCTTTTCCTGAGCGGCCTGTGTCTTTTCGTAATGAGTGGCTTTATCTTCCATTTTCTGCGGACAGGAAGTGGGTCCCGTGCTCCTTTAGGGAGCGCTGCCACAAGGATACTGACCGCGGTGGGATTCTGCCTGGCCGCATTCTCTTCCCTCTGGATCTTCCACGTATTCCTGCAGCGCACGGTCCTGAACTCCAGCTTCAGCCTGCTGGGCGTTTCCGCGCGTCCCGCGCACGTCCTGGTCCAGCTCGCTGTTTTTTTCTTTTTCAGCGCGTTTTTGTTCTTGATATACACGGCATTCCGGCTCTCCACCTCGCTCGTCGACGGCTATCGGACGATGGCCATCGCGTTGGGTGGAACCTACGGGATCTATCTGACGGCCTTCTGGCGGGATATCCCCCTCCCGGTGCTTTTCCTGCACGGGCTCCTGGGTTCGATCCTTTATCTGGCAGCCATCACGTCCAGCCTCTCCCGGCGCAGGCAGATCCAGTTCCTGGCATTTTTTGCGGCGGTCCTTATGACATATTTCACGATCGACTACGCCGAGGACCAGAAAAACCGCTCCATCCTGCAGAACTCCATAAAGAACACGGTCCTCTCACAGGAGGAATGGGGAAGGTTCTATATCCGGCAGTCCCTGCCCTCCATCGACAAGGAGATCGGCCGGGTCATAGAGACGCTCAAAAGCACACGGAGGCATGAATTCGCACGAGAGCTGTGGAGAGGCACCTTGCTGGCCAAGTCGAACTGGTACTCCAGCCTGGCGCTGATCGCATCCGACGGGGCGATCGTATCGCGTTTCTCCCTGAACATCCCGGAGATGTACCGACCCGACTTTCCCCTCCCGGAAGCGCGAGACTGGCGGATCATCTCAGCGAAGCTGTCATACTGGGGAAAGGACAAGGATTTCCTCATCGCCTACAAAGACTGGTTCGAAGAGGAGACGCGGGTGGGGCGGACCATGATCATGCTGTCCGTCGATTATGAGATGCTGCCCTTCCTCTACTCCTCCAACCCCTATTCCGAGCTGCTCAGGATCGCCTCCTACCCGTCCCTCGACCGGCTGGATCTGGGATTCGCGGTGTTCGACCTCGAGGGCAGGCTGCTCTTCAATCCCCATAACCTGTCCTCAGGGCTCCCTGAACCCCTGCTTCAGGACGCCCTGGCAGCCGAGGATTCTATCTGGACGGAATTCGTGGACAAGGACAGGTCCTTCCACACGCTGATGTTTCCTCACAAAGACAGGGTCTATGCTATCTTCCTTCCCCAAAAGACCTGGCTGAAATATGCGGTGGATTTCCTCAAGCTGTTTTTCATGTACTCCGCGTGCCTGGCCTTACCGGCACTGCTGGTTTATGCCGGGACTTCCCGCAAGAACAGGACCGGCCTGCTGTGGTCGTTCTCAAACCGGGTCTACATAGCTTTTATAGTCATTGCCCTCATACCCCTCCTCCTCTTCACGATGTCGACTCAGAACTTCTTCGCCCGGGTCTACGCGCAGAAGGTCACTGAGGAAGCGGAGTCTCACGCCAATTACGCGCACCGGGTCTTCGAGGACTACGTCTTTCAGCAGCAGGAAGGCCAAGTCTCGCTCACCATCCCTCCGGAAGAGCTGCTCATCTGGATCAGCAACGCCATAGCGCACGATGTCCACCTCTACCTGGACGGCAATATCTACGGGACCAGCCTAAGGGAGTTTTTCGAGTACGGCCTGCTCCCGGATCTTATCGACGGGGAGATATTCTACAAGATCCAGTACGAGAACAATCCCCTCTACACCCAGACCCAGAAGATCGGGGATTATTCCTTCCACACCCTCACGATCCCCTACTATTTCCAGGACAACTTTCTCCTCATCTCACTCCCGTTTCCCTTGGAAGAGCAGCAGGTTTCCCGTGCCCGGGCCGATTTTCTCGAGTTTCTCTTTTTGCTCTCCGTGCTCTTCATCCTCATCGTTCTGCTGTTCGGCCGTGCCGCCGGCACCACCATCACTTCCCCCATCCGCAAGCTGCTGGCCGGGACCAAAGAGGTCAGCCTGGGAAATCTGGAAATATCGATCCCCTACGAGCATGAAGATGAGATGAAGACCTTGGTCAGCGGCTTCAACGACATGGTCCTCAGCCTCAAGAGGCACCAGCAGGAGCTGGCCGACCTGGGCAAAAAGGTGGCCTGGGCCGAGATGGCCCGCAAGGTGGCGCACGAGATCAAGAATCCCCTGACTCCCATCCAGCTGTCTGCGGAGCACCTCCTCCGCGTCTATGCGGAACGACCCGGAGAATTCGAGGACGCTCTTAAGGAATCCACGAGCTACATCGTCACCGAGGTGGAGCACCTGCGGAAGATCGCACAGGAATTCCTGGAAACCTCCAAGGAGGCGA
This sequence comes from Candidatus Aminicenantota bacterium, assembly GCA_030620655.1. GTDB lineage: Bacteria > Acidobacteriota > Aminicenantia > Aminicenantales > Aminicenantaceae > JAUXEH01. The sequence goes on from JAUXEH010000001.1 coordinate 8,211, forward strand.
TGCTCCAGAAAGAAGATCTGGACCTGAAAGCCATACTGGAGGAAACCCTGGAGCCATACCAGAAGATCTTGACGGAGCGGATCCAGTTCAGCGTTTCCTTCTCAGGAGAGAGGTTCACTTTCTTGGGCGATCAGGCCAAGATCAAGATCGTCCTCCGCAACATCCTCACCAACGCCATCGAATCCATCCAGGACCGCGGCCGTATCAACATCAGCCTTTTGTCTTCAGAGTCAGGCCTGCAGCTGGACATCGCCGACACCGGGCGCGGCCTGGAGCCGGACATCTTGGAGCGTATCTTCGAACCCTACTTTTCCACCAAAGACGTGGGCACAGGCCTGGGGCTCCCGATAGCCAAGAAGATCATAAAAGATCACGGTGGAACCATCCTGGCCCGGCCCAATGAACCCCAGGGATTGAAGATCCGGATCAGCCTGCCCGGAACTTGACCCGAATCCGGTCTATTTGTAATCGGCATCTTTTATGAATAATCCAGGCTAACTGAACTCTGCTCTCACGACTAAATGGGCGCATACCGTTATACATCAAGAAAAACTGGAATTTTTCAAAGAAATATGGAAAAATACGTTGCGATGAAATTCCCAACCATTCGACTGATCACAGCCATGGCCGTGCTCCTGGCCGCCGTTTCCGTGCCGGCCCGGAGCGAGCGCGTGAGCCTCAAGTTCAGCTACAGCACCAACGGGATAACCGGGAACGATATCAACACCTGGATCGATTCCCTCAATCTCCTGTGGCAGGGCTGGCGGAATGTCAACGGAGGCGACCTGCAGGGGCAGTTCGTGCCCATCAATTTTTCCAACGGCCTGGAGATCGAGCTTCGCATACCCTTATACAAGGGCCTGGCCATCAACCTGGCCGGCAGTTGGCTAACCAGCTCCGAAGAAGGGACCGTCAGCTTCCAGCATGCCAGCGGTGCCCAAAGTGAGGAGCAGTACATCCAGAACAAAGTCAGGGCCGTGCCCCTAAAGATCGGGTTCAGCTATGCCTTCGCGCTCCCGCCCTTTCCCAGGCTATCCCTGTTGGCGGGGGTGGGGCAGCACATCGTGCTGGTTACCTACGACAGCATCAACAACTACAAATCGACCATCACGGACTTTGGCAGGGAGTTCACATACCATATCAACAAGGACAACAAGTACTCCTCCGAGTCGCTTGGGATCTACGCCAATCTGGGAGCCGAACTGGAGCTCCTCGAGTTCATGGCCGTGGTGGTGGAAGGCGAGAAAGTCTGGAATCAAACCGACGGTTTCAAGGGCTCGTATCGTCATGAAGCGCTGGGATTTCCCGGTGGTGATTACGTACAAGCCGGCAATGCCTCCCTCTACTTCTACGAGAGCGATCACATCGGCACCGGGACTTACTACAGCTTCCTAGCCGGGCATGATAAGAAACCCGAAGGCCAGCTGGAGTACCCTCTGGACGGGGGACCCATACCCGGGCCGGCGGTCAAGAACGTCCGTCAGGGAGAGCTGGATTTCAATACCATCTCCTTCAAGATCGGGATTCGATTTAAATTCTGACAGGACATAAGGTACCCAGGATGTCAAAAATTCTCGTGACCTATTACAGCCGGACCGACAATACAAAACAGGTCGCCGAAGCGATCTACGATGCCTTGGAAGGGGAAAAGAGTATAAAACCCTTCCAGGAGCTGGCAGACCGGGAGAGCGATGCTTTCAGCCTGGTGTTTGCAGGCTTCCCCGTGCATTCTCACAGCGTCCCCTATGCCGTGGAGGAGTTCCTGAAATCCACACCTGAGGGCAAGAAGATCGCCTTTTTCTCGACTCACGGCTCCCTCACCGGCAGCCGGCTGTCCAGAGAAGCCCTGGAAAACGCGACGGTGCTTTCTGCGAAAGCCCGTATGCTGGGCACGTTTTCCTGCCGGGGCAGGGTATCTCCTCAGGCTCTTGAAGTCCTGATGAAATCCCCGGAGCACAGGGCGTGGGCCGAGATGGCGGCCTCAGCCGCAACGCATCCGGATGCGAGCGACCTGGCGGATGCCCGAGACTTCGCCGCCTGGATCCTCACCCTCGCCGCCCAAGACTGAGGCAGCGCGGGAGCCAGGCCTTATCCCTGCCCTACTCTTTTTGCTTGAGCTCGATCAGCACTCCGTTGAAACTCTGAGGATGGACAAAGGCGACACGGCTTCCCCCGGCTCCGGCTACGGGGCTCTCATGGATCAAGTCGGCCTCCCCGCTCTTCAACTCCTCCAGGGCCAGTTCGATATCATCGACCTCGAAGCAAAAATGATGGATCCCTTCACCGTTTTTTGCCAGGAAACGGGCGACAGGAGAGTCGTCGCCCAGCGGAGATATCAGCTCCAGGGCCGGGCTGCCCGGGGCTCTCAGCTTGCACAGACGCACGCCTCTTTCCGGGAGCTCTTCGATCCCACCGGCTTGCATCCCCAAGGAAGCGACCCAACGTGCCGCACTGTCTTCGATGTCTTCGACCGCGATCGCGACGTGGTCCATTTTCGTGATTCCCATCTCACACCTCCCGGTTCTCCCGCAGGACACGATCGGCTAGTGTATAGGGGTCGACTTCCCTTCGGCAGATCCTGTCTACCAGGGTCTCGAATTCGGCCGCGGGCAGCGCGTCGGTCAATCTTTCGGCGATCTTCTCACGCAGAATCATCTTGAACCTCCAGCTGATCCTGCGTCTCTGCCTCTGTTCCCGTTCCTCAGGTGATTGTGACCGGAGGCTGCGCTGCATCTCTTCCCAGAGGGCCTCGATCCCCTCTCCGCTGGTAGCGACGGTCTTCATGACCAGCGGTGGGATCACGCCCCTCTGCCCTCCTGAGTCCAGCAGGGCATTGAGCCTCCGTTCCATGGTACCGCTGTCAGGTGAATCGGCTTTGTTGAGGACAAAAATATCGGCGATCTCCATGATCCCGGCTTTGAAGATCTGGACGTCGTCACCGGCATCCGGTGTAAGGATCACGAGGACCAGCTCCGCCAGCCGGACCACCTCCACCTCATCCTGGCCCACACCCACCGTCTCCACCAGGACCAGGTCCTTCCCCGCCGCCTCCAGCAGCGCGACCACATCGCCCGTGGCCCTGGCCAGCCCGCCCAAGTAGCCGCGTGTGGCCATGCTGCGGATGAAGACACTGGGATCGGCGCTGTGCCGCATCATGCGGATCCGGTCTCCCAGCACCGCTCCTCCTGTGAATGGACTGGAGGGATCCACTGCCACGATGCCGAGGTTCTTGCCGGATTGAGTGATCAGGCCGGCCAGCCCATCCACCAGGGTGCTCTTCCCCGAACCGGGCGCTCCGGTTATTCCCACCACCACTGACCTGCCGGTGTGGGGAAATACAGCCCGCAACAGATCCTGGGATGTCGGATGACGGTTCTCCACGAGGGTTATGGCCCGTGCGAGCGCTCGTGTGTCTCCCCGTAAGAGCTCTTGTGCGATCTTCATCGAAACAACGATCCGGGGCCTGGAAAAGGGCTCAGGCTGTGAATCAGGACTTCAGAACCTGCTGAGCGATGATCCACCGCTGGATCTCCGAGGTTCCCTCGCCGAGGGTAGCCAGCTTGGAGTCCCGGTACAGCTTTTCGACCGGATATTCCTTGATGAAGCCATAGCCTCCGTGGATCTGGACCGCCACCGATGAGGCTTTGACCGCCAGTTCACTGGCGAACAGCTTGGCCATGGCCGACTCTTTCGGGATCCTTTTGCCCTGGTCCTCCAGGAACGCGGCGCGGAAGGTGAGCAGGCGGGCGGCATCCAGCTCGGTGTAACCATCGGCCAGCATCCACTGGATAGCCTGGAAATTGGCGATGGGCTGACCGAACTGCTCCCTTTCCTTGGCGTACTGCAACGATGCATCCAGCGCTCCAGCGGCGATGCCCAGGGAAAAGCCGGCGATGCTGACGCGGCCCCCATCCAGGACGGCCATGGCCTGGCGGTATCCCTGGCCCTCTTCTCCCAGGAGGGACTCTTCCGGCAGCTCAAGGTCCTCGAACACGAGCTCGGATGTGTCCGCCGCACGGACGCCGAGTTTGTCTTCCTTTTTCCCCACCTTGAATCCGGGCATGCCCTTTTCCACGATAAAGGTGGATATGCCTTTGCGGCCCTGTTCCGGGTCGGTGATCGCCATGATTACCTGGATCTCTGCCAGGGACCCGTTGGTGATGAACATCTTGCTTCCGTTCATCACCCAGCCGTCTCCTTTTTTTACCGCCCGGGTCTTCATGGCGGCCGCATCCGAGCCAGCCGCGGCCTCTGTGAGCGCCCAGGCCCCAAGCGTCTCTCCTGTGGCCAACCGGGGAAGGTATTTCTTCTTCTGCTCCTCTGAACCGAAGAGGTTGATGTGGTTGGAACAGAGGGAGTTGTGGGCGGCTACCACCAGCCCCACAGAAGGATCGACCTTGGAGAGTTCTTCCAGGATGATGACATAATCGACGTTGGAATAGCCGGCCCCTTCGAATTCAGGAGGGATGATGATCCCCAGCAGCCCCATATCCGCCAGCTTGCGCGTGAATTCCGCGGGCCATTCTCCCCGGTCGTCGCAGTCCCTGACATAGGGTTGAATCTCTTTCTGGGCGAACTTCCGGATGGAGTCCTTCAGGAGCCCCTGTTCCTCGGTCAGCAGAAAATCCATGATCGCTCCTTCCCTGAGTTTGATGTATGCCCATCTTATCCACCACAACAAGAATTATCAAGCACATTTTCCCACTCTCATTCAAGGATTGAAAGGTTTCGAAAATGCCTCCTCAATTGACAACCCGGAGCATTTCCTCTACAGTTGAAAACATGCTGATGAAGCTCTTCGCCTACGCTCTATTGGCCTACATCATCTATCTGATCGGCCGTTTCTTTTCCGCGATCTCCAGAGGGCGCAAACAAGTCGCCCCCCGGCAGGAAATATCGGGCACCATGGTCAAGGATGAGACCTGCAACACCTATCTGCCAAAGGATGAGGCGATCAGGGAAATGTATCAGGGACAGGAGTTCTTTTTCTGTTCTGAGGAGTGCCGTCAAAAATTCCTCCAGACTAAAAAGCCCCATTGATCCGCAATAATTATCAGATTTGGCTTATCCTGGATAATTCACGAGTCGAGGTTGCCGTAGCAGGTTATGTGAGATTGAAGGTTTACGGGGCGATGCTCCAGGCATCGATGGTCACCGCAGCCTCCAGAGTGATCTGTTCATGCGTGAAGTTGGAGGGCACGATATAGGAGTCGCCCGCCTCGATGATGATCTCCTCCCGTTCCCCCTCGTGTTCGATGATGATCTTCTGTTTTCCTGAGAGGATGGTTGTCACCTGCTCGTAGGAGTGTTTGTGAGCGGGGACCGTTGCCCCAATCGTATATTCAAAACGGGCCATCAACACATCTTTCCCGCCGGCCAGCGTATGCCGCATGACACCTTCGAACATCTCCACTTCCGGTTGATCTTCTTTGTTTATCTTGAACATATTTGTCCTCCCATCCCGCCGCCCGGCCTACCAGGTGATCTTGAAATCCTCGAACTCACCTTCGATTTCCAGCCACTCGACATCGGCATCCTCCACATAAGCCTGAGGCGGCCCCTGCTTGACGGCGGCGATCAGGCGTTTCACCTGCTCTTTCTCACCTTCCGCCATGATCTCGACCCGGCCGTCGAAGAGGTTCTTCACCCAGCCCGTCACTCCCAGAAGGACGGCTTCTCGCTGGGAATAAGCCCGGAAGAACACACCCTGGACACGGCCGGATACCACGATATGTGCTCTTACCATCCTCTCGATCGCAAGCCATGTTATCACAATCAGTTTTCCAGGTACAGCCTGGTTAGGATCAGATCCGGCGTCCAGGCGGCCGATCCTTCATCTATTTTAGTCGAGATTCACAGCCATAATACGCGATTCCCGGATCGGACCCCGCCTCGACATCACAAGCCGTTTACGCTCTCTCCTGGATCTGATAGGATGTAGAATCATGGCAACCGAAGTCCTCATATCGCTGGCAGGCTTTGATCCCACTGCCGGAGCCGGAGTGGCCCTGGATCTCAAAGTCTTCGCGAGTCACGGCTTTCAGGGGATGGGTTTGTGTACCTCGATCACGGTACAGAACACCCAAGCCGTCAAGCGTCTGTACTGTCTCCCCTTTGAACTGGTGCTGGAGCAGTACCGGGCCCTGGCGGAAGATGTCCCTATCCGGGGTATCAAGGTCGGAATGCTGGGCTGCCGAGAACACATCCTGACCGTCACCGGGATCCTGGAACGAAGTGCCGACATACCTGCGGTCATCGATCCGGTCCTGCGCTCCAGCTCGGGGACATGGCTCCTGGGACAGGATGCAGTGGGTGATTATATGGCCGCCCTGGCGGGGCGCATCACGCTTCTCACACCGAACTTGGCGGAGGCCTCCTGGATCACCGGATCAGAGGTATCCGGCCTGAAGGATATGCACGCGGCGGCCCGGCAGATCTATCAGGACCACCGCATCCCGAGCCTGATAAAGGGAGGCCACCTTGCGGGGGACGCGGCAGATCTCCTTTACGATGGGTCATCGTTTCATGTCTTTGAAAAGGAAAAGGTCCCGGGAAATGTGCACGGGACAGGGTGTTTTTTTTCCTCTTCCGTCTTGTGTCTCCTGGTTCAGGGACATCCCCTGGGCGAAGCCTGCCGCCTGGCGGGAGACCAGACCCTGGAAGCCATACGCAGCGCGGTCCCCGTGGGAAAGGGACAGAGGCTTATCCTCCCGAAATGACCCCGCCCCGGATCAATCCGCATATTTTCATTTGACGGCCTCTAACGTGAATAATCCAGGTTAGAACAAGGACGGTTCCGAATCAATGACCTTATCCGCATTGTTCAAAACCTCCTCAGGGAAAACGATACCCTGCTTTTCCGCCATTTTCAAGTTGATGTGCAGCATGACCCTGTCCATGTGCTGAAAAGAAATATTTTCAGGGCTTTCGCCGTTCTTGATCCTCAGGGCGATCTTCCCCGCCCTGTGACCGATGTCATAGAAATCCCACCCCAATGCGGCGCATGCGCCCAACTCCGTGTGGAATAGGGCTCCCCCGAACAATGGGATCTCGTTGTCCACGGCCACACGGCCCACGGCCTGAAATGCCTGGTTGATGGTGTTGTCGGAGATCTGATAGATAACGTCGATCTTCTTGTTGATCAAGATCTGCGCTGATAACAGCACGTCACTGGCGTTCGCTATCGGGACGGCTATCATCTCAAGCCCCAGCAAACCCGCTTCCTCCCTGGCTTTGTCCTTATAAAAAAGGGAGTTGAGCTCGGATGGCGTCCAAAGTGTACCGACACGTTTGATCCCGGGCATCAGGGACTTAATGAAGGCCAGGCTCTGGCCTATCGGCCCCTCGGAAGACACGCCGCTGACATTCCGCAGATGGTCTTCCGCCGACACGCCGGCGCCTGCCAGATAGGGGTTAGCGACCGAGGCGAAAACGATCGGGATTTCACTCGTGGCGTGAAGGGCTGCCTGGAGACTGGGTGTGGAAAGGGGCACGATCATATCCACCCTGCGGGCCACAAAGCTCTCAGCGATCCGCCAGATTTCTGGGATCTGCCCGCGCGCGCTTTCGACCAGGATCCGTATTTCCCGACCGTCCACAAGCCCCTCTTCAGCCAGCGATTCCACAAAACCCCTGCGTGTCTCCGTCATCGTGGAAGCATCATTCACCTGCAGGATACCGATGGTGTAGAGTTCAGGCTGCGGGCTTTGACAGCCGTATAGAAGAAAAAGCGAGAGGGCGACGAAGCCCCATATCGGTATACGCATGAAACGTGTTGGCAACAAGTCTTGAATATCATAAAGAAAAAACTCCTCGCTGACAAGGCCTTCCCACCAGCCCATGGCTGTCTTGGGGTCCGGTGTGTGGTACAATGGAAAAGGCAATGGCGCAATTTCACATTGGCACAGCGGGGTGGAGCTACCAGGACTGGGAAGGGATCGTCTATCCCGCCCAGAAGAGCACTGGCTTTCACGCCCTGGTGTTTCTGGCCGACTACATCAACCTGGTGGAGATCAACAGCACCTTCTACCGCCCGCCGGTCATGCGCGTGGCCTTGGCCTGGGTAAAAAAAGTCCAGCATCGACCGGATTTTCTGTTCGCCGTGAAGCTTCACCAGAACTTCACCCATGGGGACCGACGATTCACACAGAAAGATACTGACGAATTCAAACTCGGGATCGAGCCGCTCCAGTCTCACTCCCGGCTGGGTGCAATACTCATCCAGTTTCCCTGGTCGTTCAAGGATTCGGGGATGAACCGCGAGCATCTAGAGCGCATATTTCGAGCATTCCGCGACTATCCCCTGGCCCTGGAGGTCAGGCACGGCTCCTGGAACCGGCCCGATTTTTTCCTGTGGCTTCAATCCAACAAGGTCGGATTCTGCAATATCGATCAACCGGTCATCAACGATTCCCTCTCCCCGACTTCGATCCAGACCCACCCGGATTTCACGTATGTGCGCCTCCACGGGCGCAACTATCAAAACTGGTTCAGCCAGAGCGCAGGCCGGGACGCCCGCTACAACTACCTGTACGGCGGGGAAGAACTCGACGAATGGGTAGAGCGCATCAAGGGGCTGGGAGAAAAAAGCCGCAACGTGTTCGTCGTCACCAACAATCACTATCAAGGACAGGCGCTGGCCAACGCACTTCAGATCAAGAACAAGCTCACCGGAGAAAAGGTCGATATCCCGTTGGACCTGATAAAGCGTTATCCGCTGCTGCGCAAAATCGTCAAGAAGATCGAAAAGGGACAGATCGATCTGTTCGAGTAGGCCATCCTCCGATCCTCAGCCCTTGAGGCAGAAGCAGTCGATGGAGATGAATTCGTCGAGGGATTTTCGTCCCGGCCACGATGCCTCCCAGTCAGACCCTGAGGAATTGAATGATATCTTCGATATCCGGAAGCACCGGGATATCATAGGTCTTCACATAAACCACCTGTCCGTTCTCATCGAGGATGACCTTGGCCCGTTGCGAGAATCCCTGCTCTTCGCGAAACAGCCCGTAAGACCTCGCGACTTCTCCGTGCTGCCAAAAATCCGACAGCAGTTTGGTGTCCGCAATGCCAAGCTCCTTGGCCCAGGCATTCTTGCAGGGGACGCTGTCTACACTCAGCCCGGAGGGTAAAAGATGCCGACAATAAATATTGAATGCTCTTTGAATCTGAATTTGTCGGCAGCTTTTATGAATGCTCCCGGAGCCGGGATTATTCACAGGCCGAGATTGGTACAGATGCAAGGCATGGCGGACGAAGCTGTGGTTTACCACCGCGAGTCCGACGTAACACAGCAGATGTGCCGAGATTCGGCCTGCCCGAAGGGTAAGAATTGCCGATGATTATAGAGAGGTAGTAAGAAAATATATCGGCAATTCTTATGAATGATCCCGGAAGGAGCAGTTGAAGGCTTTGAGCTCCCCCCTCCCCCCGCTGCGGATCTCGGCGCGCAGGAAACAGGCCGGCGGCGTGCCGGACGTCAGGCACCTGGTCTCGCCCACCCCTTCCAGCAGCCCGGTCTCATCCTCGAACAGGAAAAAATACTTGCGACCGCCGTTGACACCCTTGAGCCGGGCGTCGACCATCCGGACCACCAGCTCCACCTCGCGACCGGCATATCTTTTCAGGTCCTTGATCCGGAGCTCCGGACGCTTCCCCTCGAACAGCACGAGCGAATCGCCCTCCGGGTCAAAGCCCAGGGATTCCACCAGCATCCGCTTTTTCTGCCTGGCGTTGAGGTCGGCGACCTCCCCTATGCCCTCGAGCCCGTGGAAATAGCGCAGGATCTGCTGGGTGCGCGTCGGTTCCAGCGAATCGAACGCGCCGGCTTTGATCAAAGCGAACAGTTCGGCTTTGGTCAGCGACACCCGCAGTAGTAAATCCTCGATGGAGCGGTAGGGCACGTCCCTGCGCTCCTCGAAGATCTTGTCCGCGGTCCGGACGGCCAGCCCCTTGATGGACAGCAGGCCCACCCGGATGCTTTTGCCCTCCACCTCGAAATGATAGCCGCTGCGCTGGACATCCGGACCCAGGATCCGGATCCCGCACCGTTTGGCCTCCTCGATGTATTCGGGCAGGCCGTAATAGCCACCGCAGGCGTTGAGCACCGCCGTGAGGTACGGCAGCGTGTGATGGGTCTTGAGATACACCGCCTGGTAGGCCATGTGGGCGTAGGAAGCGCTGTGGGCCTTGTTGAAGGAGTAGGAGGAAAATTTGTCCATGATGGCCCAGAGCCTTTTGACCTCTCCCGGAGTGTACCCGCGCGCGCCCGCCTCCTGGAAAAATTTCTCCTTGAAAGGCGTGTCCGCCCTCTTTTTCTTGAGGCCGCGCCGGAGCAGGTCGCCCTCCTCCGGCGGCATCCCGGCCACGCGGTCCGCGACCTGCATCACCTGCTCCTCGTACAGCAGCAGCCCCCCGGTCTCGGGCAGGACCCGGGACAGGAGAGGGTCGCGGGACACCTGCTTCCCCTCCCGGCCGCGGAGCAGCGTCTGCTTCATCCCGCTTTCGGTCGGCCCCGGCCGGATCAAGGCCAGGGCCTGGATCAGGTCATAGATGGTCTCCGGCCGCATGCGGCGGAGCAGGTTCATCATGGCCGGGCTCTCCACCTGAAAACAGCCGATGGTCTCTGCCTTCTGCAGCCGCCGGAAGGTGGGGCCGTCCCGCGGTGGGATGCTCCGGAGGTCGAGTGTTTTTCGCGTGCTCGAGATGGCGGCCAGCCCCCGCACGGACAGTAGATCGAGCTTGATGAGCTTGAGATCCTCAACCGCGTCCCGGTCAAAGTGTGACATGCGCAGGCCCTTGGCGGACTCCTGCAGCGGAAGGTACCGGCGGACCGGAGCGGGCGTGAGCAGCACGCCTCCCACATGCAGGGAAATCTCGCAGTATACCGAAGTCAGTTCCGAAGCGGCGGCCCAGATCTCCCCACATCCGGGCAGCGGCCGGTCCTTCTTCAGGTATTCGGGCTCCTCGAACATGGGGATCCGCCTGCTCATGGAACGGCCCTCGGCCGGCGGCAGCCCGAAGGCGCGGGCCGTCTCGTACAGGGCCGACCGGGCCCGGTAGTTCTTCAGACTGCACACGAAGGCAGCCCCGGTCCGGCCCCGGCCGTACGTGTCCAGGACATACTCCAGCACCCGGTCCCGCAGGCGCGAGTCGAAGTCCAAATCAAAATCCGGAGGGGCGTCCCGCCCCGAGTTGAGGAAGCGGGCGAAGTAGAGGTCGAAGGTGATGGGGCTGATGTGGGAGATCCCCAGGAGATAGGCCAGGAAGGAGGAGGCTCCCGAGCCCTTGAGGTTGTGAAGGATGCCCTGCCGGCGGGCGAACTGCACCACGTCGTGCACCACCAGGAAATAGGGCGCAAACCCCGATCTCTCCACCACCTCCAGTTCCATCCGGGCCCGCTTCCTCTCCTTCCAACTGAGATCCCTCCTCCCCCGAAGCTTCTCCATCACCACGTCCCGCAGTGGCGTGGGGAAAAGGCCTCCGGGAAGCTTGGGGACGATGTCGTCGAAGGTGAACCGGCACTTCTCGGCCACCTCGAAGGTCGCGCGGAAGAGCGGCTTGATACCGGGGCCGAACTTTTTCACCGCCAGATGCGCCTGGTCAGGCCCTAAAAGCGGCATCCGGCGGCCTAAGCGGTCCCGCTCCGGAGGGAAGGGGATCTTTTTATGGATGGCATGCAGCAGGATAAGCCGCTCGGGATGGCGGAGAAACTTCAGGGGATGGGCCCAGACCGCAGGCAGGCCGTGCCTTTTGGACCAGGCCTTGACCGTTTTCAGGTTGAAGAAACCGCTCCCCAGATACAGATCCTCACCCAGGAGCGGCACCAGCTCCTCGGGGAAGTCACGGTCCTCCGGCCGGGGGATAAAGACGGTCACCAGCCCCCGGGTGCTGTTAACAGCACGCCCGTTGAGGGTTTCCATGAGGGTCCAGTATCCTTCCCGCTCCTTGACCAGGAACAGGAACGTCCGCCCCCCGAGTTCCAGCTCACATCCGAAAACAGGGCGGAGCCCACTGTCCTGTGCGGCCCTCTTCCAGCGTGCCCAGCCGTAGAGGTTCTCAAGATCAGAGAGCGCCGCCGCCGGGAGCTTCTCCCGGACGGCCCAGGCGGCCAGCTCCCGCAGCAGCACCCCTCCCCTCCCCTTGCTGTAGACGGAGTGCACCCGCAGCGGTATAAACATCATCTCTCTACCTGCATCGACATTCTTTTGTCACTCCAATACCTGGGTCATCTGCGGGTCGAGATGGCTGCAGCGGCAAGGAAGCGGTCCGTGAGGCTGTAGTGAACTACGCCGAACGGGCCGCAACGATGCCGATGTGGTGAGATCGACCCGCAGATGACCCAGGTCATTTGGTGAGGGAGGCGGTCTTGAGAACAAACCCCTGCCGCTTCTCCAAGCTGTAGATCTCGTCCAGCATCCTCTCGCGCGCCGTGAGCAGCGAGCCGAAACCGTACTTCTCCCGCACCCGGTCCATGGCCAACCCCAGGCGCTCCTGACGTGGCGAATAGGGCTCGAACAGGGAGAGGGGCCGACCCCGGACCAGGTCGGAAGCCTTGACCCCCACCAGGCGCAGCGAGAGGCGCGACCCGGTGTAAAGCTCGCCGAACAGCTCCCGGGCGATGCGGAAGATCTCGCCCATATCCTGCAGGGGTGAGATCAGGAGCCGGCGGCGGCCCTCGGTCTTGAAATCGGAATACCGGACCTTGACCTCCACGATGTGGGCGAAAAGGCGGTCCTTGCGCAGGGCCAGGGTCATCCGGTCACAGAGGTAGGCCAGATGGGCCAGGAACAGTCGCTGCTCCCAGATATCCTCCAGGAAGGTGGTCTCCCGGGACACGGACTTGGGCACGGCGGGGGGGGCCAGGGGCCGGCTGTCCACGCCCCGGGACTGGAGGTAGATCTCCTCGCCGTTGAGGCCGAACAGCGAACGCAGAGTGGCGCGCGGCAGGCCCCACAGGTCGCCGATCCGCTGGATGTTCAGCATGCGCAGGATGACCTGGGCCTTGGGCCCGATCCCCGGCAGCAGCTCGATCCCCAGGTCCTTGAGGAATTCCTCTTCCCCGCCGGGCGGGATCTCTAACAGCCCCCCCGGTTTCGCCCGGTTGGTGGCCAGCTTGGCCAGGGTCTTGTTGGGTCCCACCCCCACCGAGACCGTCAGCCCCAGTTCCCGCTCCACCCGCCGCTTGATATCCTGCACGGCCCGGGAAAAGGACGGATAGAGCGCCCGGCATCGGGTGAGGTCGAGATAGGCCTCGTCCAGGGAGGCGGACTCCACATCCGGGGTGTATTGGGAAAGAATCCGGAGAAAATTCTCCGAAAACGCGCTGTAGACCTGGTAGTTCCCCCTTATGAACACCCCGTGGGGGCACAGCTGGTGCGCCTGGCGGAGGGACATACCGGAGTGGACCCCGTATTTACGGGCGGCGTAAGACGCCGTGGAGGCCACGCCCCGCTCATGGGGGAGGCCGCCCACGATCACCGGTTTTCCCTTGAGGGAAGGGTCGAGCAGTTCTTCCACCGCGGCAAAAAAAGCATCGATATCGATGTGGACGATACACCTTCGCATCAGGCTGAGGTCAGTATTTCCGCATCACCCCGATCACCCGCCCCAGGATCCGCAGCTGCGAGACCTCGATGGGTTCAAACTCCGGGTTCTCGGGCATGAGGGCGATCCGCCCCGCCTCAAGCCTCAGCCTCTTCAGGGTGACGGACCCGTCCTCCAGGAAAGCGATCACCATCTCGCCGGAGCTGGCGGTGTTGGTGCGCTCCACCAGCACGCGGTCGCCGTCATCGATATAGGCATCCACCATGCTTTTTCCCTCGACCTGCACGCAGAAGACATTGTCTCGCTTACGGCCCAACATCCATTCCGGCACCTCCACGGCCTCGTGGGAAAGGTCGATCGCCTCCCGAGGGTGGCCCGCCGGGACAAACCCCAGCAGGGGTACCTTGACATGCGCTTCCACGGCGGTGGGAAAACCGGTGGGGCTCAACTCTCCACTCTGTTTCCGGACATATCCCTTCTTTTCCAGGCTCCGGACATGCTTGAAAACGGCCGAAGGGTTGCTGATGTGCAGGATCTCCCCCAACTGCCGGATGGTGGGGGAATACCCTCGCTCCAGGATGAAGTCCTTGATGGCCTGCAGGACCTCTTCCTGCCTCTCCGTCAGTTCAATGCGCATTTTGTTTACCATTTTGTTCACCTTTTATACAATAGGACCCGCCCCGGGGTTTGTCAAGTGTTTTTTCCGTGTTTTTCTGCTATAGTAACTCACCTGGCCTGGATTATTCACGTTTATGACGGGTTCAGGTTCACTCACGGAGAACACAGAATGAGCGAGAGAGTCGTCCTGGTCACCGGCAGCAACCGCGGGCTGGGGCGGGACATCGCCCTGACCCTGGCGGAAACGGCTTCAGGCGTGGCCGTGCATTATCGTCGGGACAGGGCCGCCGCCGAGGAAACGGTCCGGGATATCGAAAAAAAAGGCCGTCCGGCCGCGGCCCTGGCCGCCGACCTGACCGTCGAAGAGGAGGCGGCCCGGCTGATCCGGAAGACGGAAGACCGCTTCGGCCGCCTCGACATCCTGGTCAACAACTACGGCCCTATCCTGGAAAAGGGCTGGGCCGAGCTCACCCGGGTCGACTGGGACCGCATCCTGCAGGCGAACCTCTACAGCGCCTGGTTCTGCATGAAGGCCGCGCTGCCCGGCATGCGCCGGCGGGAATGGGGGCGCATCATCAACATCGGGTACAGCCGGGTTGAGCAGCTGACCGCGTTCCAGAAAATCCTACCCTATGCCGTGGCCAAGACCGGCCTCCTGCTCCTGACCCGTTCGGCCGCGGCTTCGGAGGCGGCCGCCAACATCACCGTGAACATGGTCTCGCCCGGTCTCCTGGAAGGTGGGGTGCGGCCCAAGGATCCGGACATCCCGGCCGGGCGGCTGGGGCGGTTAGAGGACGTGGCGCATGCGGTGCGCTACCTCTCTTCCCCGGAGGCCGCCTACGTCACCGGGATCAACCTGACGGTGGCCGGCGGCTGGAAGCTGTGACATTGACTTTAACAGGCGCAGAATATATAACCTGGATTATTCACGAAGGGTAATAAATGTCGATTATGAATAGAAAGCACATTGAAAAGGGAAATGTCCTGGTGACCGGGGCCGGTGGACAGATCGGCTCCGCGCTGACCCCCCTGCTCCGCTCCCGCTTCGGCGCCGCCAACGTGCTCGCCACGGACATCCGGGACGACATCAGCCCGGCCCTGCGTGAGGCCGGCCCCTACCTGAAGCTGGATGTCACGAGCCAGGAAGACATCCGCCGCACCCTGGAGAAACACGATATCGACATCGTCTACCACATGTCGGCCATCCTCTCCGCCAAGGGCGAAAATCATCCCCAGCTCGCCTGGACCGTGAACATGAACGGCACCTTCAACATCCTGGAGGCCGCACGGGAAATGGGGCTGGAGCGGATCTTCGTTCCCAGCTCCATCGCCGCCTTCGGGCCCGAGACGCCGCGCGACCGCACACCCCAGGAAACGGTGCTCCGCCCCAAGACCATGTACGGCGTCACCAAGGTGGCTGGGGAGCTGCTGTGCGATTATTATGTGCTGCGGTACGGCCTGGACGTGCGCGGATGCCGCTATCCCGGGATCATAAGCCACGAGACCCTTCCGGGTGGGGGAACGACCGACTACGCCGTGGAAATCTTCTACGCGGCCGTCAAATACGGGAACTTCACCTGTTTCCTTAAGCCGGACACACGCCTCCCCATGATGTACATGCCGGACTGCCTCAAGGCCACCCGGGAGCTCATGGAGGCGGACTCAGGCCGCCTTGAACACCACTCGGATTTCAATATCGGCGGGATGAGTTTTACGCCTGAGGAGCTGGCCGCCGAGATCCGCAGACACGTTCCGGATTTCCAGATCGAGTACAAACCGGATTTTCGCCAGCAGATCGCCGACTCCTGGCCCCGCAGCATCGACGACTCCGCCGCACGGGAAGAATGGGATTGGAAGCCCGATTTTAACCTGGCCACGATGACCGAAGACATGCTGCGCGTCCTCGGTGAACGCCACGATCGCGGCGCGCTCGGCTACTGACCTTACATCCCGTACCGGGCAATGATCTCCTGCTTGGTCTTGCCCAGGATATCGTACTTCTTGCCCACCTTGATGAAGGCATCCAGGGCCTTTTCCAGGTGATGCTGCTCGTGTCCGGCCGAGATCTGGGTCCGGATGCGGGCCTGGCCCTGCGGGACGACCGGGAAGAAGAAGCCGATGGCGTAGATCCCCTCCTCGTAGAGGTCGCGGGAAACATCCTGCGAGAGCTTGGCGTTGAACAGCATGACCGGTACGATGGGTGTGTCTCCTTCCTTGAGGACAAAACCGGCATCGGTGAGGCCCTGCCGCCAGAATGCCGCGTTCTTCTCGAGTTTGTCCCGCCGGTCCGTGCTCTGGAAGAGTATGTCCAGCACCTTGAGCACTCCCGAGACCACGACCGGGGCGATGGTGTTCGAAAACAGGTAGGGGCGCGCCTTCTGGCGGCACATCTCCACGATCTCCCTGCGGCCGGAAACACATCCCCCGGAGGCCCCGCCCAGCGCTTTGCCGAAGGTGGTGGTGATGATGTCCACCCGGCCCATGAGTCCGCATTTTTCATGGGTCCCGCGGCCGGTCTTCCCGATAAAACCAGTGGAATGGGAATCGTCCACGAACAGCATGGCATCGTACTTATCGCACAGGTCGGCCATCTCATCCAGCTTGGCGGTGTCGCCGTCCATGGAAAACACGCCGTCGGTGATGACCATCTTGAGCCGTTTGTCCGCGTGCAGCTGGAGCTTCTTCTCCAGATGGTCCATGTTCGAGTGCTTGAAAGTGTCGTGCTGGGCCGGCGCCAGCCGGATGCCGTCGATAATGGAGGCGTGCACCAGGCGGTCGGAGATCATGACATCCTGATCGGTCAGTACGGCCTCGGACATCCCGGTGTTGGCGTCCATGCAGGAGGGGAACAGAATCGTGTCCTCTGTCCCCAGGAATTCTGTGACCTTGCGCTCCAGCTCGTGATGGATGTCCTGCGTCCCGCAGATGAAGCGCACCGAAGACATGCCGTATCCCCTGTGATCCAGCCCCTCATGGGCGGCCTTCAGCACCTCGGGATGGCTGGACAGGCCCAGGTAGTTGTTGGAGCACATGTTGATGACACGCTTCAGGCTCGCTCCCTCGGGGAACTCCACATCTATGTCCGCCGCCTGGCTGGAATGGATGAAGCGCTCCTGCTTGAAGATCCCAGTGTCATGGATCTGCCGCAGCTGATCCTGGTACAATTCACGGATATTGTCGCTGAAACTCATGGTGTCTGGCTCCTTTCGCCGTGCCTAACCCACGAACTCCTTGACCAGGTCGGCGATCTTGTTGACCGAATCAAAGGCCTCGGGCGTGGCTTTCTCGTCAGGGATAGAGATGCTGTATTTCGTCTCCAGGAAACGCTTGAGCGAAACCATGGAAAAGGAATCCACGATCCCGCCGGAAATGAGCGGCGTCTCGTAGGTGATCTCCTCGTCTTCGTCTTCCAGATACTCTTCCTTCACATACTCCAGGACGGCGGCCTTTATGTCTTCCATCTCTCTGACTCCTTTTTTGGATTATTTCTTGTTTACGCACCACTGAGATGCGCATTTGTTACCGTCCAGTTTACACTAAACCGCTAAAAAATTCAGGCATTTTCGAGCGGACCTGGTTCGCTACTCATCCTCCAAGGTAGACGTATCCCCGATCTCCTCACCCCATTCCTGCGCGTGCAGCAGCCGGCGCATGATCTTCCCGCTGCGGGTCTTGGGCAGGGATTCCACATACTCGATCTCCTGGGGCATCGCCAGGGGGGACAGCTTCTTGCGGATGAAGTTCATGATCTTCAGCTCCAGCTCGGCATCGGGCTCAAAGCCCGGATTGAGCATCACGAAAGCCTTGACCACCTCCATGTTGACCTCGTCCGGCTTGGACACCACGGCGGATTCGGCCACGGCCTCGTGCTCCAGGAGGGCGGATTCAACCTCGAACGGGCTGACCAGGTGCCCCCCGGTGTTGATGACATCGTCGTCCCGGCCCACGAACCAGAAATATCCCTCGTTGTCGATGCTGGCCCGGTCGCCGGAGAGGTACCAGTTGTTGACGAACTTGGCTTGATAGGTGGCCTCGTTGTTCCAGTAGGTCCGCATCATGGACGGCCACCCCGGCTTGAAGGCGATCAGCCCGATCTTGCCCGCCTCTGCGATGGGCTCGTGGGAGACGGGATCGAGGATCACACCCGTGATCCCGGGGAAGGGCTTGCCCATGGATCCGGGTTTGACCTTCATCCCCGGATAGTTGGCGATCATTATGACGCCGGTCTCGGTCTGCCAGTAGGTGTCATGAAAGGGCTTCCCAAAGACCTTTCCCGACCAGATGACCGCCTCGGAGTTGAGCGGCTCCCCCACGCTGGCCAGGTGGCGCAGGCCGGAGAGGTCGTGATCTTTCACGACCTCCTCCCCCGCCCTCATCAGCGAGCGGATGGCCGTGGGGGCGGAATACCACACCGTCACACGGTGCTTTTCGATGAAGCGGTACCAGGCCGCGGCCGAGAAGCCGCAGTCCAGCACACACTGGGTGATGCCGAGGCTCCAGGGCCCGATGATGCCGTAGGAGGTGCCGGTCACCCAGCCGGGGTCAGCCGTGCACCAGTATATGTCATCGTCCTGAAGGTCCAGCACCCATTTGGCCGTCAGGTACTGGGCGATCAGGGAATAGTGGACGTGCTTGACCCCCTTGGGCATGCCGGTGGTGCCGGATGTGTAATGGAGGACCGAGGGCGATTCCGCTTCCGTGGGGAAGACCTCGAGCTCCTCCACGGGGTCGGCATCATCCAGGGAGAACGCCTGTTCCCGCTCCTGGAGCGGCTTGCGGCCGTCATAATCGACGATGATGATGTGCTTGAGATGAGGGAGCCGGTCGCGGATCTTCCGCACCTTGCTCACATGTTTTCTCTGCGTGATGATGGCGGACGTCTCCGCGTTCTCCAGCCGGACCAGCAGGGACTCGTCCCCGAAGGCGGAGAACAGCGGCTGGGCTATGGCCCCGATCTTGAGGATGCCCAGGAATCCCAGATAGAGCTCGGGTATCTTGTCCATGAACAGGCAGACCCGGTCCTGATCCGCGATTCCCAAGTCGCGGAGGAACCGGCCGATGGTGTTGGCGGCCAGCCGGATGTCATTGAAGGTGTAGGTTCGGCTGGCGCCTCCCAGGCCTTCCCATATCAAGGCCGTCTTGTCGGCCTTGCCCATCCGGCAGATCCGGTCCGTGCAGTACCAGCCGATGTTTATCCGGTCGCCCGGGGTGTACTCCAGCTCTTTTTCAGACAGGGACCAGTCGAATCCCTCTATGCGTTCCTCGTATGAACCGATGTTTGACATGAGCTTCTCCTCTAGATTTCCAGTGTAACGATCGAACTCGCGATGTCCCTGAGGTGCGTCAAGGAAACACAGATGTTTGTGATGCCTTTTTCCTCGATCAGCTTTTCGGCTTGGCCGTGCAGCCGGATCTCCGGTTTGCCCAGATCGTCGTTCAGGATCTCGACCTGGTTAAAGGCCAGGCCGCCGCGCCAGCCCGTTCCCAGGGCCTTGAAAAACGCCTCCTTGGCCGCGAAACGGGCCGCATAGTTCTGGGCCTTGTTCTTCTTGGATTCGCAGTACGCAATCTCATCCGGAGTGAAGATCCTGTTCTGGAATCGCTCGCCCTGCGTGAGCTGCTTGCGGATCCGTTCCACCTCGATGAGGTCGATTCCGATGCCGTATATCATGCGTTTTCCCCCAGGTCTTCCGCAGGCAGTTTTTCCATGGTGATGCCGGTGTAGCCGTAGAAGATGGAGATAGCCGGAACCAGGAGGTTGAGAAAGGCGTAGGGAAGGTAGACCAGCGGGTTGACTCCCAGAGTAGCGCCCATGAAGGCTCCACAGCTGTTCCAGGGGATGAGCGGGGAGGTCATGGTGCCGGAGTTCTCCAGCACCCGGGACAGGTTCTTGGGATGCAGGCCCTTGGCGTCGAACGCACTCTTGAACATGCGGCCGGGCACGACGATCGCGATGTACTGGTCCGCCGCGATGATGTTCATGCCGATGCAGCTGAAGACGGTGGTGGTGACAAGGGCCCCGGTGCTCTTGACGAACCTCAGGAGCGAACCCGCCAGGACCTGGAGCATGCCGGCGCGTTCCATGATCCCCCCGAAGGAGAGGGCACAGATGATGAGGGCTACGGTTTCCATCATGCTCAGCAGCCCCCCCCGGGTGAGCAGCTCGTCCACCATGGCCACGCCGGTCTCGGACACATGTCCGGCGTGTGCGGCCGTCAGCACATCACCCAGGGAACGGGATTGGGCGACCAGGGCGAACACACCTCCCAGCAGCGTGCCTCCCAGCAGGGCCGGCAGCGGTGGGACTTTCAGGATCACCATCGCGATGACCAGCAGGGGCGGGAGCAGCAGCACGGGATGGATGAAGAAGTGCTCCTTCATAGTGGACATGATGATCTCGATGTTCTGCGATTCCATGACCCTGCCCGAGAAGCGCATACCCAGAAATCCGTAAAGCGCAAGGGCGATGACGTACGCCGGCACCACGGTGTACACCATGTGCCGGATGTGTGAAAAAAGGTCTGTTCCCGCGACCGCGGGCGCCAGGTTGGTGGTGTCGGAGAGAGGGGACATCTTGTCGCCGAAATAGGCGCCGGATATGATGGCCCCGGCCACCATGCTCACGGGGATACCCAGCCCCTGTCCCACACCGATCAGGGCCACACCCACGGTGCCGGCCGTCGACCAGGACGATCCTGTTCCCAGGGATACCACCGAGCAGATAACCATGGTGGCTCCCAGGAAAATCCCGGGGGACAGCGCTTTGAGGCCGTAGAAGATCATCGCCGGGACGATCCCACCGGAGATCCAGGTCCCGATCAGTGTCCCAACCACCATCAGGATGAGGATGGCCCCCATGGCCAGGTTGATCCCCTGCACCATGCCTTCCTGGATCTCTTTCCAGGCGTAGCCCAGGCGGGAGGCCACGGCCGCAGCCACGGCCGCAGCCAAGATCAGGGGGATGTGCGCCGACTGCCCCAGGATCACGATCGTGATGAACAGGGCGGAGACCAGAAAAATAACCGGGATCAGGGCCAGCCACACGCCGGCTTCTTTCTTCTCTTTCTCCATTCGGTCTCCCGGAAATTATAGACCTGGTATTGTATGTTAAACCAGGGGAAAAAGCAAAGAAACAACGGGGAAAAGAAGCACCGGGGAACGTCCCCTAGTTGAGTTTGTCCAAGGTGATGCCGCGGTAGTACTTCTTCAGGATTTCCTGGAAATCCGCACCCGACTGGGCCATACCGAAGGCCCCGACCTGACAGAGGCCTACTCCGTGCCCCCAGCCCTTGCCGGTGAAGACGAAATGAGCCACATGCCCGTCCGCATCGTACTCTTTATCCATCACAAAGAGCGTCTCACGCAGGCCGAGGACGGTCCGGATGCGGAAACCGCGGACCACGGCGTCGGTCTCGCTGCCCTTGATGTGCAGCTCAATAACCCGCTGAGAGCGGCCGCGCTTCCCCGGCACCAGGTCCAGCAGCTCCCCTATCGGATAGAACCTATTGATCCGATCCTCCAGTTCCTCACGAGATGTTCTCACACTCCAGGAATGGTATTTCGAGCTGCGGTCCAGGAGGTTGGAATAGGCCGAGTACAGGACCTCGAGGTAGACGATCTGACCGTCCCTGCTGATCCAGCGCAGGTTCTCGCCTCCCAGCA
Source organism: Candidatus Aminicenantota bacterium (assembly GCA_030620655.1). Taxonomy (GTDB): domain Bacteria; phylum Acidobacteriota; class Aminicenantia; order Aminicenantales; family Aminicenantaceae; genus JAUXEH01. The sequence continues at coordinate 30,033 of JAUXEH010000001.1, forward strand.
GGTCCAGGTTCCGGGCAAAGGTGTAGTGTCCGCTCTGGTTCCTCACCAGGAAGGCCTCAGGAGCCAGGCTGAACCTGAGCCCTTCTCCGTTCACGCGCAGCTCGAGTTCCTGCCCCTCCACTCCCTGGAATACACCGGCATCACGAAAGTCGCGGTAGCAGTTCAGAACCCCGGCCAGGTAGGAGGCGGCCTCCCCGCGCGAGATTGCGCGGTCATGCAGCCCTACGCTTTCCGGTGACGGAAGGATCCCGGCCTGGATGAAATACGCGACCATGGACCGTGACCGTTCAGACCAGCCGTTGTCGCTGTTGAAGACAAACTCGGCTTCCTTGTCCTGAAGAAGGCGTGAGATACGCTCCTCCCACCCGAAAGCCTGCACCATGTGCGAGAGGAAGCCTTCTATAGTGACATCTTCCACCAGTATTCCAGGCGCCTCAACCCCCGGCTTGCCCAACAGGCTGCGTGCCCTGTCCACCCACTCCTGCATCTCTTTCCCACCTACCGGTTCCCCGAAATATGCGGGGTCGGTCTCTCTCGGGATCACTCCCAGGCTGATCATGAGCGCTATATCCGCACTCACGTTCCGGCCCTTGGCATAGACCGGGGCAAGAAACGTCCGCGTGGCCACCGGCCACTGCCTCTGCTTCTCGTACACGCATTCCGTGCCTCGCAGATACTTGAGGGCAGGACCCAGGAAGACGTTTTCCACATCCTCGGTGGCTCCCCCGCAGGTGCTGGTGTAGAGCGCGTCGATCAAGCGGCCCCTATATTTGGCCACGACCCCAGCCGTCTCATCCACCGCCTGCGTGCTCAAGGGATGCTCGGCATTCATCCCGCGGTAGAACTGGGAACGAGGTGTGTCCACCAGGTCGAATCCCAGGTCCCGGTAACGGCCGAGGTTCTTCAAGGCATAGGTCCGGGCGGCCACGGCCTGGGCCTTGAGCGCTTCGATCTGAGGATACGTATAGGGCGACAGCTCGCTCGGCACCACGGACCTGAGATAGTCTTCCAGGTTGAGCGTGTTGATGAGCACGATCCCTCTAGGGCTGGCCCTCAGGGTGAAGATGCCGCGGTAATCGCGCCCCTTGTAGGACAGGTAGCTCTGCGGGGTGCTGGGGATGAAATACAGGACCGTGGCGTCCCGCAGGCTCTTCAGTTCGTCGTTGATGAGGATCCAGAGCGGCCGGGATTCCTTTTCCGTGACCTCTTCCCGGACGATCCAGGTATCCTTTACGCCCAAACGGTTGAGTTTGATGATGTAGCTGAGCGCATCATCCCGGGTGAGAAAGTCTCCGATATGGACCTTGAAGCTTCCCGCTACGCCCGTTTCATCGCCGGTTGTCACAAAGATCTTTCTATCGATGCTGAGCCTGAGCTGCTGAGCAATGCGCTCGGCCTTCTCCCGATCGCGCGACTGAGCCACCTGGATGAGGTATTTCTCGGTGATCTGCTCCTTGTTGCCCTTTATAAGCGCCTCATCGGCATTTTCGGCAATGAGGTGGTAGTTGTTCTTTACCTCATATACCTTCATCCCCGAAGACGCCGCGATCTGGATCTGGCTGAGGTTGACGCCCAGCCCGATTTGGATCACCGGCTTGGGGATCAGGTAGTCTTGGAAAAAAGTCTTTTCCTTTCCGAACTCCACAGGTTCCCCACCCAGCAGAAAAAAAGACAGCAGCGCGGCAAAGGCATATTTGAGGTAGGGAATGGGGGGTTTTCGCATTTTTGCTGACCGAAGTTAAGGGTATTTTATCCGGATCTAAACTCGGATGTCAAGGGAAAATCGCTATATATGCAACCTCTTTATTTTCTAATACTATATCTAGTGTTCTTATTGTTACGTAAAAGTCACCTTAATATAGCGGAAAATCCCCCTGGTGTCAAGTCAATTAAATTGGGGGTCGTGCACCCAATTTAATTGACTTGGGACGAATTCCGCATAACAATGGACACACCCCAATTCCCGAGAGCGAGGACATGGCATGAAAAAAATCGGCCTCATTTTTTGGCTTCTGTTATGGGTGTGGTTTTCATCCGGGGCAGCCCTGTATGCGGAGCGGCTCGACTGTCTTTCCCAGGTCTTTCTCACAGGAAAAGGCCTGCGGGATACGGACAAGGATGGATACGCCGACACTCCCGCTCTGCTGATCATTGTTCCGGACAACCCCAACGCCCATGAATCTGCTGTGGCCGGAGACCTGGCCGCACGCCTCAACCTGGAGTCCCTGGCTGTGGATTTTTCCTGTGTCCGGCAGGAGTCCGGATTCGAAGAGTCAGATCTCAAGAAAATCCCTGTCCTCATAGGGTCTCGCCTGGAACGGATCGCGAAACTGGCCCGGGACGGGCGGCTCCCGATCGACACGTTGGGAGAGCATCAGGGGCTCGTTTGGGTGTATGAGCAGGAGGGCCGCTCGGGGCTGGCCCTCGTGGCCGGCTCCGACCGGGCACTGCTGCAGACCGGACGCGCCTTTTTCCTGCGCTGGCCCTACCTGTGGGACATCTGGGGCCGGAAAGAAGGCCAGACCTACATGTCCATTGCCAGAGACCTCGGCACCCTGCTCGAACAGGAAGGGATCCCGGAAGCCCGGATCCGCATCACATCCGCGCTTTATAACTTCCCTGCCCTGGAATCCTCCTTCGACGCGGTCAAACGGCTCCGCTTCAACACCGGTGAGATCCGTGAACTCACAGTCCGCGTCGCCTTCGCCGACCGCGGGGCACAGCAGGAGGCGCGCATCCTGCTGACAACCCTCGCGGAACAGCACAGGCGCGGGGAGCGGTCCGAGCTTCTGAGCTATGCCGGCTGCGGCCGCATCGCCTTTGTCCTGGAATGGGAGGGGCAGGAGGAGAGGGTGGATCTGAATCGTATGGGCTATCCCAAACGGATGCTCACGCCCGGTTACAAGTCTCCGAGCCGGGCCCGGGTGCCGGAAAAGGATTTCGATCTTTTGGATCTCTTCTCAACCAAAGCCGTGTACGCGGATATGGACCGGGACAGGATCCCGGACAGGATCATCTCCCGGATGATCATACCCTCGGAAGACGCCGCTCCGGAGATCGCCCAGCTGGCCACACGCCTGGTCCTGCCCACGGCCGGAGGATCCTTTCCCCTGATCTACCTGGACTCCGAGATCGAAGAACCCAAAGCCCTGGATACGCCCTTTCTGATAGGAAAAAACAACACCCTGGTCAAGGAGCTGATTCGGACCGCCAGGCTGGTGCCTCTTCCACTCGAGTCAGGTCAGGCTTCCGTCCAGGTCGTATCCCGGGCATTCAACAAGTCCAATGCGGTGGTGGTGTATGGTGAGGGGGACTCAAGCGTGGGAAAGGCCCTCGAGTATTTCAGCCGCACGTTCCCCCACTTCACACGATTCGAAGACGGTGCTCCCGGCCTGCAGGATATCCCCGATACCATCCACGAGCTCCTCCAGGGTAAAAAGGGAAGCGGCGAGGCCTACCTGTACCACCAGCTGAAGAAGACCGTAGAAACGCTCCGGGACAAAGCCCTGGAGTCTTTCGAGGTCAAACTGACCCTCCCCCGGCCCGATCCGGATTTCGAGGAGGCGATTCGGAGCTTCCTGGAGGAAAATCTCCAGGCGGATCGGATCGAGCTCCGGACGATCGCGATGGAAGAAGAGAAGGTCATCTTCACCAAGAGCGAGGAGTTCGAATGGGAGGGGCAGCAGGCGCTCGACCTCCTGAGGCAGCATCTCACAGGGCTGGATAAAGCTGTGGGCCCTGTTTCCGTTAGCCTGGGACTCAGCGAATCTCCTGAGGTCCGATCCCGCCTCGCAGCGGAGGTAAACACCCTCCTGCAGGAATTATCGCTCACGCCGGGGACCATCGAAGTGCTTTCCGCCTACAAGCAGGGCTTTTTCTGGCTCAAGGAGCGCGTCCTGCCCCGGATCGCCCGGCTCGACGGGCTGCACGGCATCACCGTCCGGTTCGCGGCTGCGGAGGATGACCTCACGTCGCCCAAGCGCTTCTACAGCGATCCCTACCGCTGGCTGCAGGAGCTTTATCCTGTGGACGAGTTCATCGCCCAGGACACATCCCTCCCTATGGAGAGGATAGTGTTCGAGATCAAGGACGATCCGGATCCGGTCTATGAGGTGACGGCCACGAACGCAGAAGGGGACGTGCTGTTCCATGACGTGTTTACGCCTCGAACGCGGCGCATGCCCTATCTCCAGGCCCTGCCGGAATGGGGAGATGTGTGTGTGGCCACCGGCTGGCTGACGATCCGGGCCGGAGACCAAACAGTGGCGGACACGGATATCCGCAGCGATCTGGAACGATTCTGGGCCTTCTACCAGGAGGACGTCCTCAAGGAGGTCTACACCCATATACTGGAAAAGACCGGCAACCGCCCCTCGTTCGACCAGCAGCCCTATTTCAAGCGGCTTTCTGTCGAGCTGTGGCTGAGCGAGCCGGACTACCGGCTGGGCCTGGACGAGGAGGTCGTGAGCAGCCTGGAGGCGCTCCATGACGAACTCTATTTCGACACGCTGGACTTCCTGCGCGGGATAACGGAGATCGATCCGGCGGAAGGTGACATGATCCCGGAAGATTCCTTGCGCTACTCGGCCCCGGGCAACATCCTCCCCATTTTCCACCCCTCGCTCGAGGGGGAAAAGGGCCGGGTGGAGGTCACCTTCTCGGACTGGCAGGCGCGCACACCCCAGATGGAGGTGAGCTGGCAGGAACCCGGGCGGCACAAGAACAGCCGGAAGGTGGTGTTCCCGAAGATCAAGCCCAAGGCGGTCCGGGTTCCGGCCCTGGTTTATGACGGCGGAAAGGACCGCCTCGATCGGGTCTACGCCACGATCGAGATCGAGACGGAAAAGGAGTATCTGGCTCTGCTCGACATCCTGGAGAACATGGAACGGCTGCATGCCCGGGATCTGATCCCGGCCCTGGAGCTCCCCGGACTCGGTTCGCTGAAGGTCCGGATCAGGTTCGAAGACCTGACCAAGGAGACAGCACTCCCTGTCGCACCACTCTCCGAGGGGGAGGCCGCAGCCAGGAGTGTCCCCACGGACGAGATCATCTCACCCGAGATGTGCCTCGAGATCGCCCGCAGGCTATCCACAAATCCCGGGATCAAGAGTTATATCGCGGGGAGTTCCTATGAAGGGCGCGACATCCCGGTACTGGAAATATTTGCACCCCTCGGCCCCTACAC
>JAUXEH010000184.1 GCA_030620655.1 Candidatus Aminicenantota bacterium
AAACCTGACGGACAAGAAGCTCACGGTGCGCACCAGCATGGGACAGCTCATGGTCGAATGGGACAGCGACAAGGTCTACCAGACCGGCCCCGCCGAGGTCGTGTTCCAGGGCGACTACTTCAGGCTCTGAAGTGCTGATAGCCCTTGGGGACAAGGGGCTGCCGCGAGCCGTCGGCCTTGATTAGCACCATCCCCTCCCCCTCTGTGATGCTCCCGATCCGGGTTATCTTGTGGCCCAACGGGATCCGGGTCAGGTTCTCAAGCACCTGAGGCGAAACGGTGAACAGGAGTTGGTAATCTTCCCCCCCGTGGAGGGCCATCTCTTCAGCGGCCGGGGAGGACTGGCGCAGCTCGGGGGAGATCGGAAGACCGGCCGCCTCTACCTCCGCTCCGACACCACTTTCCTCGCAGATGTGACCCAGGTCCACGGACAGGCCGTCACTGATGTCGATCATGGCCGTGGGCACCTTGTGGCCCGCCAGCCTGCACCCCAGAGCCACCTGAGGGACAGGGTCATAGAAGGCCTTGAGAAAACGATCGCTGCCGGCGGCGGCGCCCCACATGATCCCCTGTTTGGCCAGCTCCAGGCCCTGAGCCGCTTCCCCCAGCAAACCCGAGACGAAGACCGCATCTCCCGGACGCGCCCCGCTGCGCCGGATGACGTCCTTGCCTTCGCCGAGAAGCGTCAGGGAGATGATCAGGGACGGGGCTTCGGTGATGTCGCCTCCCAGCAGGGTGACGTCGTGTTCTGAAGCGATCCCGGACAGGCTCCGGAAGAACCGCTCGAGCCAATCGTTTTCCGTGTCCGTGGGAATCCCCAGCCCGAACAGGGCGAAACGGGGCCTCGCTCCCATGGCCGCGAGGTCGCTCAGGTTCACACTCAGGCTCTTCCGGGCCAACAGATGGGGGGGATGGTCGGGCAGGAAATGGACGCCCTCCACCAGCATATCCTTGGTAACGACCAGGGGCATGTCTCCCGGGCGGAACACCGCGGCATCGTCTCCGATACCCAGGATCACGCTGTCGTCGGACGGCTTAAACCGCTTCCTCAGGTCTGCGATGAGTTCTTTTTCGGACAATCCTCGGCGTTTCATCCGGTCTAGGTCTTTTTGGCTCCGGCCTTTCTTTCGGGGGGAGATGGAGGCAGCAGCGCGTGCTCGAACACCTCGTTGATCTCATCTACGAAGATGAACCGTATCTCGTTCTTCACCTTGGCCGGGATGTCGATAAGGTCCTTTTTGACCGCCGCCGGCAGGATCATGGCCCTCACACCTGCCCGCTGGGCGGCCAGGACTTTTGCCTTGATCCCCCCCACAGGCAGCACATGGCCGCGCAGGGTAATCTCTCCGGTCATGGCCACGTCGTGCCTGACCATGCGGTCGGTGCACACGGACACCAGGGCCGTGGCCATGGTCACACCGGCTGATGGTCCGTCCTTGGGGATCGAGCCCTCGGGCACATGTACGTGGAAATCGTTCTCGGCGAAGATCCGGGTGTCTATGCCCAGCTCCCCGGCCCGGGCCCGGGCATAGGTCAGCGCGGCCTGACCCGACTCCTTCATGACATCTCCCAGCGAACCGGTCAGAGACAGGTGCCCCTTGCCCTTGACCCGGGCGGCTTCCACGAACAGGATCTCCCCGCCCGCGGGGGTCCAGGCCACGCCTGTGGCCACGCCCACCTGGTCGTGTTTGAGGAGTTGGTCCCGGAAGATCTTGTAGGGACCCAGGTACTTCTCGATGTTCTGGGAGGTGATGCGGGAGCGCGTGGTCTTGCCTTCCGCCACCTTGCGGGCCACCTTACGGCACACGGTGGCGATCTCGCGTTCCAGGTTTCGGACCCCGGCCTCGCGAGTGTACTGGGAAATGATCTTCTTGATCGCTCCCGGCGTAATGCTGATGAGCTCGTCGCTCAGGGCGTTTTCCTGGATCTGTTTGGGGAGCAGATGCCGCAGGGCGATCTGAAGCTTCTCCTCCTCGGTGTAGCCGGGAAGCTGGATGACCTCCATCCGGTCCCGGAAGGCCGGTTGGATGGTGTCCAGCAGGTTGGCGGTCGTGATGAACATCACCTTGGAGAGGTCATAGGGGACACCCAGGTAGTGGTCCCGGAAGGAGAAGTTCTGTTCCGGGTCGAGCACCTCGAGCAGGGCCGAGGAGGGATCCCCCCTGAAATCGGCCCCGATCTTGTCCACCTCATCCATCATGAACACGGGGTTGTTGGATCCGCCGCGGCGGACACCCTGGATGATGCGGCCCGGCATGGCGCCCACATAGGTGCGGCGGTGGCCCCGGATCTCGGCTTCGTCCCGCACGCCCCCGAGAGACATGCGGTAGAACTTGCGCCCCAGGGCCCGGGCGATGGAGCGCCCCAGCGAGGTCTTCCCCACTCCGGGAGGTCCCACAAAACAGAGGATGGGGCCCTTGATCTTTTTCGAAAGCTTGCGGACACCGAGGTATTCGATGATCCGCTCCTTGACCTTGTCCAACCCGAAGTGGTCTTCATCCAGGATGGCCTTGGCTTTCTTGAGGTCCAGGTTGTCGACCGTGGTCTTGTTCCAGGGCAGGCCGAACATCACGTCCAGGTAGTTGCGGACCACCGCGGTCTCGGCCGACTCCGGATGCATCTGGGAGAGCCGACTGATCTGTTTCTCCAGCTCTTCCCGGACCTCGGCCGCCACCTTCAGCTTCTTGAGCTTGTCCTGATAGCCCGTGACCTCCTCCTGGATCTCACTCCCCTCCCCCAGCTCTTTCTGGATGGCCTTGAGCTGCTGCCGGAGAAAATACTGCCTCTGCAGCTTGTCCATCTCGCCCTTGGCCTCGCTCGAGATCCGGCTCTGGATATCGAGCAGTTCCAGTTCCTTGGTCAGGTGTTCGTAGACCTTCTTGAGCCGTGAGTAAGTGTCGATGATCTCCAGGACCTCCTGGGCTTCCTCGACGTTGAGGTCCAGGTTGGCGGCGGTCAGGTCGGCCAGCCGGCCGGCCTCTTCCACGTTGGCGGCGATGATCATGACCTCGGGCGGGATATTCTTACCTAGGGCGGAGGCCTTGTCCAATCCGTCGCGCACGTTGCGCAGCATGGCCTCCCCTTCAATGCTCTTTTCTTCTTCTTCCGGGTCGTTCAGAACCGTGACCTTGGCGGAATAGTACGGCTTTTCCTCGTCCAGCTCATCCACCCTCGCACGTGTGAGCCCCTGCGCGAGTATGCGCACACGGCCGTCGGGGAGCTTGAGCATGCGCATGACCAGCGCGACCGTTCCCACCGCGTACACATCCTGCTGCTTGGGCTCCTCGATCTCCAAGTCTTTCTGGGTCAGCAGGAGGACCATGCGGTGTGAGGACAGGGACGAGTCGATGGCGTTCTTCGACTTTTCCCGACCCACGAACAGGGGAACCACCATGTAGGGGAAGACGACGATGTCCCGGAGCATGAGGACGGGCAGCTCCTCGGGGATGTTGAGCTTGTGCTCGCGCTCTTCGATGATGTCGTCCAAGTTCGCCTCCGCTTCATTTTCCTTTTTTGCCATCAGCTCTCTCCAAACTTACTCCTCAGGCTTTCCGATCTCCAGTATCACTTCTTTCCTGCGGGAAACGCGGTATTTTTTCAAAACCAGGAGCAGGATCCCGTTTTCCAGGACCGCACGGGACTTCTCCGGGATGATGGCGCAGGGAAAGCTTACAAAGCGCCGGAACGGGCCGTACTCTCGCTCGAGCCTCACGTATGTGACTTTCTTACGGAACCGCGGCCGGCGTTTGGTCCCCTTGATCTCCACCCGGTTGTGGCTGAGGAGGATGGTGATGTCCTTCTCAGCCACTCCCGGAAGCTCCACCTCCACCAGCACCTCATTCTCCTTCTCCGATATATCGACCCATGGGACCCAGCTCTCATCCAATCCATAGACCTTGCTCCGGTCGGAGAACAGCTCCCCCACCATACGGTTGATCTCGGCCTCGATCTTGACTACCCGTGAGACCGGCTGGATTTTCTTTTTCACCGCCCTTTTATTTTTCTTTGAGGATCCTTTCGAGCTCCTCTTTGAATTCGATTACATCCTTGAAGTCACGATAGACTGAGGCAAAACGCACGTAGGCGACCTTGTCCAGCTCGTGCAGGCGCTTCATGACAAGCTGTCCGATCTCCTCGGCCCGCATCTCCTTCTCGGGCTTTTCCTGGAGCATGTTTTCGATCTCCTCGACGATCTCCTCGAGGGCAGAGATCGCGATGGGCCGCTTCTCACAGGCTTTGAGCAGCCCCCTCAGCAGCTTCTGATCGTCGAAGCGCTGGCGCTGTCCGTCCTTCTTCACCACCATGTAGGGTATTTCCTCGATTTTCTCATAAGTGGTGAAGCGCTTAGCGCAGGCCAGGCACTCCCGGCGGCGGCGGATGGTGAACCCGTTCTTGCTCTGCCGGGAGTCGATCACCTTGCTTTCCGCGTGGTCACAGTATGGGCATTTCATGGGTTTGATTCCTCTCCGATCTTCTTGATTTGGAAGAGCGATATCCCCTCTTTCCACAATATAGCATAACCGATGAGGCAAGTTATTACGACCGTGAGGGCGTGCACGACCATGGTCATGGCCACGGCCAGATTGGCTTCGATGTTGAAGAACGAGGTCATCCCCAGCTTGCTGAAGCTGTGGAATCCCCCCACCATGCCTGGGGTGGGGATGGAGGCCCCCACACCCACCAGAAAGGTGAAGGGAAGCATGAAGACAAAGGGAATGTGCACGTCATAGGCGAGAAAGAAAACCCAGTAGAAAAAGATGATGCCGAGCCACACCACCAGGGACCAGAGAAAATAGACCAGGAGGGTACGGGGGGATTTGAAAAAACTCATCCCCTGGATGAATTCCTGCACCACGGAGACGATCTTCTCACGCATGCGTTGGGGAAGAGGCCGCAGGAAAAAACCCAGGATGCGCAGCGTCTGGGATTCGAAGAAATAGAGGGCCAGGGTGATCAGCAGCAGTCCCGAGGCCACGGACACCCCGACTATTCCCCAGAGGGTGAGCTGGGCGTTCATCTTCTCATCGATCGGGAAGATGGAAGCGTAGAGCGGCTTTGCCAGCATAAAGACACCGAGGAGGAGGCACATGGTGAGTATGTCGAAGATCCGCTCCACCAGCACCGTGCCGATCGTGAAGGCTTTGGATATCTTCTCCTTCTGCGCCAGATACAGGGGCCTGACAACCTCACCGATACGCCCGGGAAAGGTGATGCTGATCGTGAAACCGATGGCGGTGGCCGCAAAGCGGTTGTAGAACGAGATGTTCTCTTTTTCGTGCCTCAGGAGGTACTTCCAGCGTATGGAGCGCGTCACCAGATGGGTGGGTGCCAGGATGACCGCGAGGATAAAAAATGGGAGGTTCACATCGGTGAGCGATTCCCAGACTTTGTCCCACTCCACACTCTGGAAGAAAAAGTAGAGCAGCGCCAGGGTCAAAACCAGGATCAACAGCACCTTCCACCAGTTTTTAGCCATAGCAGGCATGAATACTATCACCAAGCCCCAAACCTGTCAACGAATGTGCCAGGCTGTCATTGCCCAAGCTGTCATTGCGAGGAACGCAGTGACGAAGCAATCTCCTGAGGGCTTGATAATTTCACTGATATTTACTATCATACTTCCACCTGCTGGGAAGTCGTCCAATGGCAGGACACATGACTCTGGATCATGGTATCGGGGTTCGAATCCCTGCTTCCCAGCCACTGCACATGTCTTCATTTAGCAGCCTCCTGCCAGTTGCAAATTATCTGCTATTCTTTTTCCTCAGGATGTCTAAAACCTTTCCAGGGCCACCGGAAAGATCCACATTGGATCCGATGAGCAACATTCGGTAGTTCTCTTTGACCTTTGCCTCGATATCGTCCACGCCCGCAAAACCTATAAGGGGAACGTTGGCCCTATCACAGGCCTCCTTTACTTTTTCCCATGCCGTTTTTACCGCAGGTGCCCCGGTATTCCCAAAGTTGCCTGAAGAAAAACTGTAATCATAGGGACCGAAAATAACCGCTCCGAGGCCGGGAACCTTGAGGATGGACCCGATGTTTTTCACTCCGACTTCATCCTCAATCATGATGATGGCCATGATATCGCCACTCGGGTTTAAAGGCCAGACA
>JAUXEH010000296.1 GCA_030620655.1 Candidatus Aminicenantota bacterium
GCTTCAGGATTCAGGACGCGATCGAGATCGACGGCCGGCTGGATAAAGCCTGCTGGGCCCAGGCCCCGCGCTCTCCCCGGTTCGTGGACATGGTTACCGGGGCCCCCGGATTCTGGGACACACGCATGGCGGCACTCTGGGACGGCGACCACCTGTACATCGCCTTCTGGGTAGAGGAACCCGATGTCAGGGCACACCTCACGGAGCGCGACTCGCCCGTCTATTTCGAGAACGACATCGAGGTCTTCATCGCAGGAGAGGACTGCTATTACGAGTTCCAGCTCAATGCCCGGGGGACCATCTACGAGGTGTTCTACATCTGGCAGGACGCCTATACCCGGGGCAGCCGCTTCTACACGCCCGAATTCGACCTCCTGAGCCGAACAGTGGACGTGCTGGGAGGCTTCCAGGACGAGCTGCGCCACGGGAAACACCCGCGGGGGCGGCGCTGGGCCTTCATGGACTGGGACTTCCCCGGCCTGCGGGCCGCGGTCCAGGTGCAGGGCACGCTGAACGACGGTTCCGACGTGGATCAGGGCTGGACGGTGGAGCTGGCATTCCCCTGGGGGGGCATGAAAACCCTGGCGGGCGGGCGTCCCCTGCCCCCGGAAGATGGGGATGTGTGGCGCCTGGATTTCTCCCGCTTCGAAGCCCTGGAGTACAGCGGGATCCAGGCCGGCCGCTCGCCGGGGTGGTCGTTCAATCCGCACGGCGTGTATGACTCGCACATCCCGGAGTGTTTCACCAGGGTTCACTTTTCGGACAAACCTGTATAGCTCCGAGTGGATTTGAATTCCACGAGGATGCGAGTATAATGTACTGTTTTGCTGCCTCGATCGATCTCGAAGGAGCGCTTGCATGAAAAGAACCCTGCCGATCACTCTATGCCTGTGCCTTATCCTGGTGAGCGGGCGGATGCTCTGGGCGCAGACCCGACCCGACGCCAAAAAAGCCATGGAGCATGTCGAATACCTGGCATCGGACTCCTTCAAGGGCCGCAAGTCCGGCACGCCCGAATACTTGAAGGCCGCCGAATACGTGGCGCAGAAGATGAAGGAGTACGGGCTGCAGCCCGGCGGCAAAAAGGGAAGCTATTTCCAGCAGGTCGACTTCAAGAACTGGCAGCACTTCGAGCCCCCCACCCGCCTGGAGATCACACACCCTAAACCTGTGGTCTTTGTCCCGGGCCGGAGCCAGGATTTCCGACCCAACATGTGGACTGGGTCCGGCACGACTCGTGGGAAACTGGTCTTCGCGGGTTACGGCCTGGTGTCCAAGGAGTACGAGTGGGACGACTACCAGGGCCTGGACGTCAAGGGCAAGGTCGTGATGCTCCTACCGGGGGCGCCGGGCTTTATGGAAAAGCTGGACAAGAAGCTCTATACGCTCGACACCAAGATAAAAACCGCGGTCAAAAAAGACGCGGCCGGGGTCATCTTCATCGATGCGGGCGGCCGGATGCCGGGACGCCGTTACCCTTCCGGAGCCAAAAAGGGCACCTGCCCCGATAACTTCTTGGTCATGACCCTGAGTGAGCAGGCCACGGACCGGGTCTTTGAGATGGCCGGTCTCAGCTGGCGGGATATGGTGAGCCGGGCCATCAGGGAAGAAAGATCCTTCACGTCCGCTCTGGATATCCGGTTGGAGATGGAGGCCCACTACATCAACGAGGACCGCAAGGCGCCCAACGTCATCGGGATCCTGCCCGGAAAAGACCCCAAGCTCAAGGACGAATACATCATCTTGGGCGGGCACCTGGACCACCTGGGTGTGGAGCTGGACGGGCAGATCTACAACGGGGCGGATGACAATGCCGCCTCCGTCGCCGTCATCCTGGAGATCGCCCGCTTTTTTCAGGCAAACGACTTCCGGCCCGACCGCACCGTGGTGTTCGCCGCCTGGGCCGGGGAGGAAGTGGGCCTGGTGGGGTCGCGCTACTACGCCAAGAATCCGCTCTTCCCCCTGGAAAAGACCGTGGTCTACATGAACATGGACATGGTCGGAACAGGTGACGATGACCTCTACGTAGGCGGCATGTGGTGGTTCTCGGATTTCTTCGATCTGATCAAGGCGAACATCCCGGATACATACCGGGACAAGCTGCAATACCGCCTGGATTACCGGGGCTCCGACCACAGCGCCTTCCTGTCCGTAGGCGTTACTTCCATAAGCCTGAGGACGGGAAACGTGCTGACCAGAGAACTGGACGACGAGCATCCCGAGTACCACCGCCTGGGCGACATCGCGGCCACCATCCGGCCCGAGCTGCTGGAGCTGGCCTCCCAATATCACATCGACATCATCACATTCCTGGCAGCAACCAGGGAGAATCTGCTCGACCCCCAACACCACATCCAATTCCTCCACAAGGATTCCTTCGTGGCCGACCTCCACTGCGACACCATCGGACGCACGCTCCGCGGGGCCGACCTTTCCCAGGACAACGAGCGGGGACACATCGATATCCCCAAGCTGCAGCAGGGAGCCGTGGATCTCCAGGTCTTTGCCTGCTACGTGGCGCCACCCCGGAGTGACAAGGCGCGGCTGCAGGCGGCCAAACAGGCTTTTGTCCAGATCGACGCCGTGCACCGCCTGATCGAGGACAATCCCGACGATCTGCTCCTCATCACACACGCCGACGACCTGCGCGGGCTGCGCGCCAACCACAAGGTCGGCATCCTCATCGGCATCGAGGGCGGCTACGCCATCGAAAGTAACCTGGCGCTGCTGCGGTCCTTTTACCGCAGCGGGGTGCGGCTCATGACGCTCACCCACTGGACGACCACGGGCTGGGCCGATGCCTCCGGCGACACCGAGCCGGCCAACATGGGCCTGACCGAGTTCGGGGAACAGGTGGTCAGGGAGATGAACCGCCTGGGCATGATCATCGACATCTCGCACGCCCACGACGAGACCTTCTGGGATGTGATTAAGATCACCGACTCCCCGGTGGTGGCCTCACACTCCTGCTGCCGGGCGCTCTCCGACCACCACCGCAACCTGTCGGACAAGATGCTCAAGGCCCTGGCCAAGAACGGCGGGATGGTCGGGATCAACTACCTGCCGGGCTTCCTCATGGCGGAGAACGACAAGAAGATCCAGGACCTCAGGACCGAGCTTCTCGAGAAATACGGCCTTCCCCAGGACCAGCGGGAGCTGATGCGCGCCGATGCCGGGACCCGGCGGAAGTTCAACCAGGAATACCGCGCTAAGGTAAAGGCGCTTCGGCAGTCCCTGCCCCCGGTGGATGTCCAGACCGTGGTGGACCACATCGACCATGTGGTCGAGGTGACCGGAAACGCCAACCACGTGGGGCTGGGATCGGACTTCGACGGGATCGGCACTACCCCGGTCGGATTGGAGCATACCGGCAAACTGGCCAGCATAACCACCGAGCTGCACCGCCGCGGATACAAGGACGCCGACATCAAAAAGATCCTGGGCGGCAACTTCAGCCGAGTTTTCCGCAAGGTCTGCGGCGCCAGACGGTAAGAACCCCGCTGAGGGTATCCATTCCCACGGCCCCCGGATGTTTGAGCACGATAGGGGCTGGGATATGTATCTCTCTCGGAATTCAAGTTATGGACCAAACGTAGAGGATGACCGGGCAGAGTTGGGAAGCCGGCCGTTTTCAGTCCGAGCGCATGGGGAGGTGGGGGGGTCTTCCGCTCGGGATGAATAGGCCGGGAAGAAAGGCGAGAAGGATACTACGGTACCTGGGGATTCAATACCCATGAGATTGATGCAGACCATTGTCGGAATAATATTTGACTTGCCGCGACTCTGTGAATACACTAGGCCGTACGATTGAGAAAGTAGCGTATTTTCTCGAGACGGGACTCACCGCCCGAATAATGAAGGAGATTGCATGGCGAAATTGGACGACACCTATCCGGAAAAATCCCAGTTCTACCGGCTGCCCTGGTCCAAGAACGACAACCCGATCGGCTGGCTGGAGGTCACAGACACCTGCAACATCTACTGCAAGGGATGCTACCGCCAGAGACTGACCGGACACAAATCCCTGGATGAGATCAAGGAGGAGATCCGTCTCTTCAAGAAATGGCGCAACTGCGACAACATCTCCATCTCGGGAGGAGAGCCCCTCACCCACCCCGACATAGAGGAGGTCGTCGCCTACTGCTGGGAACACAAGATGAAGCCCATCCTCCTGAC
>JAUXEH010000430.1 GCA_030620655.1 Candidatus Aminicenantota bacterium
GCATAGGCCCGCTCATACCGGGCGAATGAACCCAGGAAATCGAACTGCAGGTGCGAGTTCGACGGGATGTCTCTCATCACCCCTGTGACGCGGTACGGCTGCTCATCTAGGACGAGGGTCTGCCCCAGGGGGTCGTCTGCGCCGAAATATTTCTCGCGCATGCGCTCCGAGATGAGGAGGCTGTCCGGGCCGCTGAGTGCGGAGCGCGGGTCGCCCTCTGCCAGAGGAAAGCTGAAGACCTCAAACACCTCCGGATCGGCGAAGAAGATCCGCTCGTAGAAGCGTTTGTCCCGATACTTGACCAGGAAGGAATTCTTTCCGAACCGGAACGCCTTTTCGATGCCGGGGAGCTCCTGCCGCCAGGCGGACGCCAAGGGGGCCGCCACACCTGTATGGTAGTTCACCTTTCCGTCGTAGTCCGAGCGCAGCAGCACCCGGTGGATCCGGTCGGCATGCTCATGGAAGCGGTCGAAACTCCACTCGTGCTGGATGAACAGGAACAGCACGATACAGCAGGCCATGCCGAGAGCCAAGCCGGCCACGTTGATGAAGGAATAGACTTTCTGCCGCCTGAAGGAACGAAAGGCGATCTTGAGATAATTCCTGATCATGCCGGCTCCAGTATACCAGCGGATCCTAAGAGATAGAAGACTTCTTCCACCCGCGTTAGCATTTCCTAAACCGTGATGGCACTTGACAGCACGGGAACAATCGTTATAAACCAAGCCTAGGGGAATCATGGCGCGAAAGCAGCCCAGCACGGACACATCGATCCCCCTATATGCTGCAAAGGAGGCATCCCATGAAACGAAAAATTCTGCCTGCGGCCCTGGTACTGATCCTGGCGGCCCTGGTACTCTATGCCGAGGAGGAAAAGGTGTTCGACGGACTCTACCTTAACCTAGGGAACCTGTGCCGGCTCTCCCATGCCAAGAGCCGCTCCCTAAGCCCGGAGAACTTCACCGGTGAAAAGGGAAAAGGCGGCATGTCCACAGACGGCCTCGCCCTGCGGGCGGCCCGCGACCTGGGACAGGGCTGGAAGGTCTCCCCTTATGTCAAGATCCAACCTCAGGAGACCTTTGTGCTGGCCGAGATCGACGGCTCGGGTGCCATCCAGCAGATCTGGATGACGCCGGCCGGCAACTTCCGCTTCTCCATCCTCAGGTTCTACTGGGACGGGGAGACAGAGCCCTCGGTGGAGGTGCCGGTGGGTGATTTCTTCGCCAGCGGATGGGGAAAGTTCGCCCAGGTTACCTCCCTTCCGGTGTGTGTGAATCCCGGAAGCGGCTTCAACTGCTACTGGATGATGCCGTTCCGCAAATCCTGCAGGATCACCATGGAGAACCTGGACGAAAAGGAGATGACCCTCTACTACCAGATCAATTACACGCTGACCGAGGTGCCCGAGGACGCCGCCTATTTCCACGCCCAGTTCCGGCGCACCAATCCCGTGACCTACAAGGATGTGTACACCATCGTGGACGGCATCAAGGGTTGGGGCCACTTCGTGGGCACCTACATGTGCTGGGGCGCCAACAACACCGGCTGGTGGGGCGAAGGCGAGATCAAGTTCTACATGGACGGAGATAAGGAGTTCCCCACCATCTGCGGCACCGGAACGGAAGATTACTTCTGCGGCTCCTACGGCCTCACGGCGGAAGGAAAATACCGGGAGTTCACAACCCCCTACGCCGGCATGCCTCAGGTCATCACTCCGGACGGGCAATGGCAGTCCCAGCAGCGCTTCGGGCTCTACCGCTGGCACATCATGGACCCCGTTCGCTTTGAAAAGGACCTGAAGGTCACCATGCAGGCCCTGGGCTGGCGTTCGGGCGGGCGCTACCTTCCGCTCCAGGACGACATCTCTTCTGTGGCGTTCTGGTACCAGCAGGAACCTCACGCCAAATTCCCGAAGCTCCCGGACAAGGACGAGCTGGAGATCATCTGAGCCCTTGGATCCAGCGGATTTCCGCATCGCAGCCGGGGACGCGATCCCCTGGCCGGAGCCTCAAGGCCGGAACCGCCCTCTCCTGGATTTAGCGGAAGCGGAAGGTCATCTGCGGGATCTCGTCCTTGATCTTGGGGACGATGACGCCTCCCAGGTTCTGCTGCCGGAGCATGGCGTTGAACGCGGGAAGATCGGTCGC
>JAUXEH010000224.1 GCA_030620655.1 Candidatus Aminicenantota bacterium
GAGATCGTCGGTAATATCCTGGAGGGCTGTAAGGCCCACACTCTACGCGTCGGGATAACCGGCTGCGGGCGGGATGTATGCCGCCCTCATCCTCATATATACGTGTGCAACGAGCTGGTCGCCCTGGCCATCGGCGGGCGCCATGAATCCCCGGAGGCCCGATCCATCATCGAGATCGGCGGGCAGACCTCCTCCTGGCTGAGTATCGATCCTCTGTCATCCTCTCGGGAATCGGCCGAGATCCGGGACTTTTCTTTGAACACGCGCTGTGCGGCCGGCTCCGGGGCTTTTCTGGAACAGCAGGCCGCTCGGCTGAAGATGACCATCACAGAGTTCGCGGAATGTGCAGACGCCGCGCAAAAAGGCGCCACCATCGCCGGACGATGCAGCGTGTTCGCCAAAAGCGACATGATCCATCTACAGCAGAAAGGAACTCCCCTGGAAGAGATCGCATACGGCCTGTGCCAGGCGCTGGCCCGAAATTATGTGGCCACCATCCTCAAAGGACGTGAAAGCCTGCTCCCGGTCCTGCTCACAGGAGGCGGGTTTCAGAACAGGGGTTTGGTCCGGGCCTTCCGGGAAGTCCTTTCGCTGCAGGACGGCACCTTCGTCCTTTCGCAGGGTCCCTCCTACACCTCCGCCCTGGGTGCGGCCCTGGCCGCCACCCAAGCCCCGCACACACTCACCGGGGACGAGATCCATGCCTGGGTGAGCGGGACGGTGTCCGGGGAGCGCAGGGTCAGCTGTTTCCTGCCCCCCCTGGGGGATGCTGCCCCGCCTCCGCCTGAAGAGCCTGAACCGGAAGAGGGTGAGTTTGTCCGAGGATACCTGGGTGTGGACGTGGGTTCGGTCAGCACCAACCTGGCTCTCGTCGACGGCGAAGGGCGGGTCAAGGCCGGAGTGTATCTCCCGACCAGGGGAAGGCCGCTCGAGGTCATCCGGGAGGGATGTGAACAGCTCTTCGCCATATGCTCCGGAGGACTGGAGATCCTGGGCATCGGCACCACCGGCAGCGGCCGTCATCTGGCGGGAGAGTATCTGGAAGCGGACGAGGTCCGGAACGAGATCACCTGCCAGCTCGCGGGCACGCTCCCCTATTTCCCGGAAGCGGACACGATCTTCGAGATCGGGGGTCAGGATTCCAAGTTCATCAAGCTGCAGGACGGCAGGATCCAGGATTTCGCCATGAACAAGATCTGCGCAGCGGGAACCGGTTCTTTCCTGGAGGAGCAGGCCGAGCTGCTGGACCTGGATATCCAGCGAGATTTTTCGCGCCTGGCCCACCAGTCCGGAGCCCCTTCCGACCTGGGGAGCCAATGCACGGTATTCATGGAATCTGAGCTGGTGAATGCCCTGAGCCGGGGGGAGAGCGTGTCGGATGTCACCGCCGGCCTGGCCTTTGCCATCGTGCGCAATTACCTGGAAAAAGTGGTGGCCGAGCGCCAGGTGGGAGACCACATCGTGTTCCAGGGTGGCGTGGCCTCCAACCCGGCGGTGGTCAACGCCTTCGCCCGCCTCCTGGAGCGACCGGTTCCGGTGCATCCTTACAACCGGATATCCGGAGCCATCGGAGCGGCCTTGATCACCCGTCGGACCGTCGAGCAGAAAGGGAAAGTGTCGCCGGACCTGGCCCAGCTGCAGGAGCGCATCCGACGCCCTTTCTTGGTTTCCAGCTTTCAGTGCCGGCACTGTGCCAACCGCTGTCAGGTCAACCGGATCGACCTGGGAAACAGACTGCTCTTCTTCGGCGATATCTGCGAGCGGTACACGGTCAAGCAAAGGGCTCGGCGGCCTGACATGGGTGCGGATGAGGCGCGGGACCGGGACATCACCGTCGATCTTTTCGAGGAGTGGCGGGCTGCGCTGCAGGAGTCGCTCCGCAATCCACCTGAACCCTCCCACACCGTGGGAATCCCCAGTGCCTCGCTGCTCATGGGAGACATCCCCTTCTGGGCGGCTTTCTTCAACCACCTGGGCTGCAAGGTCCTCCTGTCTCCCCCGTCACACATGGATATCCTGAATTCGGGCCTGAAAAAGATCCCGGTCGAGACCTGCCTCCCGGTCAAACTGGCCTACGGCCATGTCCACTGGTTCGCCGACCGGAAGGTGGATTTTGTGTTTATTCCTTCGTATGTGCATCACTCGAGCGAAGACGGCTATTGTGAACAGAACTGTCCCTATGCCGAACACATTCCCTGGATGCTCCGATCCACTTCCGAGCTCTCCATCGAATCGCCCCAGGTAAACCTGGGATTCGGAGCCAGGGAATTCTTGCGGGCGATGTCGGAGACGCGGCGCCGATTGGGCAAGACCAAGGACGAGTTTGCCCGGGCCCTGGACTTTGCCCATGAGCGGTTCAACGAATTCCGCAGGCGGATCCAGGTGCGGGGAAAAGAGGTTTTGGAACAGTTCCGCCGCAGCGGACGCGACGTCTGGGTGATCACCGGAAAGCCGTACAATGTGCATGACCCCTTCGTGAATCTCAACCTGGCCCTCCATCTGAAGCGGATGGATGTCTGTGTCGTCCCTCAGGATTACATCCCCGAAGATATCCCGGACTCGACCTCCGGCCCGGGCCTTCCTCCCTGGCGGCACAATCAGCGGATGATCGCCATCTCCCATTGGTGCTGCGGGCAGGCGAGGACCTATCCCCTGGTCATTTCCAACTTCGGATGCGGCCCCGATGCCTTCACTCAGAAACACATCAGCCGGATCCTGCGCAGCACGCCTCATCTGTGGCTGGAATTCGACGAGCACCGGGCTGAGGCGGGGCTCATCACACGGCTGGAGGCGTTCTATGATGAGATTAGCGATAACGTCGCTCCTCCTATGGAGCCTCCTTCGGCGCCCGATGGTATAACTCAGAAATCTCCGCTGGAGCTCAGGACTCACAAGTTCGTCCTGCCCTATTTCACTGACCATGTGGTTGCTTTTGCCGGGGCGATGAGGGCAATGGGCATTGAGGCAGAGATCCTGCCGCTGCCGGACGCGGAAACCCTGGCATGCGGGGCCCAACACTGCTCAGGCAAGGAATGCCATGCCTACTCCATCATGGCGGGAGATCTGGTCAAGTATTCCCATGCGAAGCGGGAGGGCGATGAAGTCTTTTATTTCCCGGGGACGCAGTTTGTCTGTCTGCTGTCCCAATATGAGGCCGGGTTGAGCCTGCTCCTGAATGACATCGGAATCCGGGACCTTCAAGTCAAGGCCCCACCCATGAGCTTCATGCTCGAGCTTCTGGGCATGCCGGGGCTCATGCTTCTCTGGGGGGGGATGACGGCCGTCGATCTGCTGGTCAAGGCGGCCGCGGAGAAAAGACCCTATGAGAAAACACCAGGGGAAACAGACCGCGTCCATGGCCTGAATCTGATGGACATCGAAGGGGCACTGGAGGAACGTGCCTTGAGTGACGCCCTGTCCCGGTGTGTCGAGCGCCTGGAGTCCATCACGGTGACGGATGAGAGGCGTCCCCTTATCGGGATCGCCGGGGACATCTACACGAGACAGAATCCCGTGGCGAACAACCATCTCTTTCACAAGCTGGAAGCCTTGGGATGCGAGGTCTGGCCGGCGCCCTTCCTGGTCGACAGCACCGATTTCGGCCTCCGCCGCAGCATGGAGCGCAAGCAGTCCCAGGGAAAATGGCGGGAATCAGCGGTGCTGCGTTTGCTCAACCTGCGTAAGGACCTGGAGTCACGCAGGATCCGGCGCCGGCTGGCACGCACGGCCGCCCGCCTGGCGGAACCGGGTTATAAGGAAAACCTCGCGCTCTCAGGCCCCTACATCGGAGAGTCCAACAACGACCTGCTGCTGCTGAACATCGCTAAGATGGTGGATTTCGCCCGCAGGGGCGCGGACGGGATCATAAACGCCATCTCCCTGAACTGCATGCTGGGCACGGCTTCCGCCGCGATCGCGGGCCGCGTGCGCAAGGATTTCGACGGACTCCCCATCGCCACGATCGCCTTCAGCGGCACGGACAGCCCAGTGGAAGACAGCCAGCTGGAGGCATTCGTTTATCAGGTCCGGCAGCGGGCCCCAGGGAAATCAGGGGCTTGAGATTTGACCTGAACCTGGGTGGAAATCCCTCAGACCAGCCTAGATAGTCCAGGTGACCCGGTAGCGCTTCACATACTGAAAGCCGTCTTCGTCCTCTTCGATGAGATAGAGCTTCTTGTTTTCCCAGGCCTGCGGCTTGGCGGGGAGTGGTATTTTCGCTATGAATCTTCCTTCAGGATCAAAAACATCATACAAATAGCTCTTCCCATCCGGAGTTTTTTCGAACGTTCTCGAGAAGATCCTCCCCTCCTCGTCCAGGCTCAAGTCACCGAAGGCCCAATGAAACTCGGGCCACTCCAGCTTGATCCCACCCGGCACAGTTGTGCCCCCGAATAAAAACTTCAGCCTATCCTGTTTGTCCTCTTCGGTGATAGCGACCGGGCGAAATTCCTTTGTGATCTTCCTCATGAGTCTGCCCTCGGAATCCAGGACCTGCAGCTCGTATCGGGTGGAGAATCCCCAGACTATGTTGTCATCCTGGGTGACCTGCCAGAAAAACTCGGGAAAGAAAGCCTTCATGACCGGCATTTCAAACAATTCCAGGTTGTGGATCGTATATATGGCCTCAAGTTGGGAATCGAATTTGCTCAATTCGCGCCTGAAACTCGTTCCCGGGATAGAATAATCCGCGACAATGTTGTTCTTTGAATCGACCAGCGGTTTAGAAAGGGTCCGCCACTTTGCGGTCGACACATCCCTCAAGAACTCCCCCTCGAGGGAATAAAAAAGAATGAGATCTCCCTGCAGATCGCGGACCATGATCTCCGATTGCGGCGTGACCTGGATCGAGCTCGGATTCTGCGTCTCCCCCGGGCCCTGCCCTTTGCGTCCGATGGAATTCAGGAAGTTTCCCTGGCCGTCGAAGACCTGAATGTGGCATTCCTTAGCATCGAGGACAAAGATCCTGCCGCCTTCACTCACAGCCACTCCGCTCACGTCTGCGAACATCGTCTCGGCAGCACCTTCCACAGCCCCAATCGTCAGCTCCTCCTCCAGCTTGACCACCTCCATCCCGTAGATCGGCTCCAAGGGATTCCTCACGACCACAATCCCATCTATCTCCTCGATCGTGCCCTGCCATTCCGCAGTTGGTCCATCACATGCGGCGATAAATGAGATAAGCGATATGATTGTCGTTGCAAATAGTGCCCGGACCCTGATCATTTCATGCCTCCATCGAACTACGCGAACAGGGAATCCAGTCTCCCTGACAGGTCCGATCCATGAACCGATCGCGTGCTAAGAGCTAGTACTATCACGCCCTCTTTGCAAAGGCAAGAAGTGAACTATGTCAGTCATTGAACCATGTCAGTCATTGCGAGCGAACGGAGTGAGCGCGGCAATCTTAGAGATCACTTCGCTGCGCTCGTGATGACAGACACTGCGCTCGTGATGACGGGCGCCCTGCCCGGATTA
>JAUXEH010000344.1 GCA_030620655.1 Candidatus Aminicenantota bacterium
AACATATCCCTATGACTGTTTTGTATGGCTTTGGACTCACGTCCCCCACCTTATGCCATCGTTCCAATCTCTGTCAATCCCAAAGCTCGAAATTGCGTACTGCCCCTTGTGAAAGTGGCCTGCCTGTGTCATTTCAGCTACAATATACCTAAGGAGCGCATCCATGAAGATCATTAACGACACCATAAGCTTGACTGCTCAGGGATTTAACGACATGCATGACATAACCCGGGACATCGCCCGCAAGCTCGACCAGCACGAGCTGAGAAACGGGATCGTCACCATATTCGTGCCCGGCTCCACTGGCGGCCTGACCACCATAGAGTTCGAGCCCGGCCTGGAGCGCGATTTCGCAGAATTCATGGACAGGATCATCCCCCACGGCGTGGACTATCACCACGACGCCCGCTGGGGGGACGGCAACGGCTTCTCTCATGTGCGGGCCTCGCTGCTGGGGCCGTCGCTCTCCGTTCCCATCGCCGACGGCCGGATGACCCTCGGCACGTGGCAGCAGATCGTGTTCATCGACTTCGACAACCGCTCCCGCTCCCGCACCCTCATGGTCCAGTTCATGGGCGAATAAAAGAATTGGGGCCTGGAGAAAAGGGGACAGGTACATTTAGAGCCCTAAATGTACCTGTCCCCTTTTCTCTGATACAATATGTCGTTGTGAAAATCCAATGACCGAACTCAAAGACAAGCTCCAGCAGCTCAAGCGCGAACGCCAGGCCCGCTCCAAGTCCCAGGCCATCCAGGACGCCATGTCGGAGCTCGGCAAGGACGAAGGCCTGTCCACCCGGGATAAGCTGGAACAGCTCATAAGGCTCCGGCCTGATCGGAAGCCCCAGACGCCCCAAGTCAAGCCCGTCTATACACAGGACCGGGAACCGCTCCAGTTTACCGAGAATCCCTATGCCCTGGACGCCCGCTACGGCAGCATCACCATCGGCGAGGCCCTTAAGATCAGCGGCCATGTCCTGGCCTGCCTGAGCCGGGAGCCGAAATTCGAGGACCTCGACCTCTCCACAGCCCTCTTCTTCGACCTGGAGACCACGGGCCTTTCCGGCGGTACGGGCACGATCCCCTTCAACATCGGGCTCGGCTATTACCGCGACGACAAATTCTGGGTGGGACAGTATTTTCTAAGCGAGCCGGCCTCCGAGTCTCAGATGATCGAAGACCTCAACCGGTTTCTCGAAGACATGGATTTTAAATCCATCGTCACCTTTAACGGCAAGGCCTTCGATGTCCCGCTTCTTGAAACCCGCTTCATCCTCCACCGGATGCCCTTCAAGCTGGACGGCCTACCCCACCTGGACTTCCTGTTCCCAGCGCGCAGCCTCTGGAAGCACAAATACGAAAGCTGCCGCCTCGCTTACCTCGCACGAAAAGTCCTGGCCACAGGTCGCGACGAAGACATCCCCTCTTCCGAAGTCCCCTGGCGGTATTTCCAATACCTCCAGACCGGGAACTACGAGCTCATCGAGCCCGTGCTCTACCACAATGCCGAAGACATACTCTCACTCCTCGGCCTCGTCATCCTGGGCGCATCCATCTTTTCCGAAGATCCAAACGGCTGCTCGGCCGATGCCATGGACTTTTTCGGCGCGGCCAAGGTCCTCGAGAAAGTCGGCCAGACAGAGAAGGCCGCCGATTTCTACCAGCGTGCCCTGAACGGCTCGCTCTCACTTGAGGTAGGCCTATCCACCCGCCGACGCCTGGCCTCCCAGTATAAGCGCGGCGAGCAGTGGGACAAGGCCGTGGCCCTCTGGACCGAGATGACAGAATCCGAAGACGCCTCGGGAGATCTCCTGTATTCCCTGCGCGAGCTTTCCATGTATTACGAACATCGGGCCAAGAAATTCGACGAAGCCCAAAGATTCGCCGAGGAAGGCTTTGTCCTGGCCATGGGATTTTCCGAATACTACGAGCGCGACTTCACCCACCGCCGGGAACGCCTCAAGAAAAAGATGAAAGCAGCGCCTCAAGAAAAGGATAGAAACCAGGAAAAATGATTGAGTATGTCATGGCGATACCCATGTGTCTTTGCCATACCCATGTGTCTTTGCGAGGAGCGAAGCGACGAAGCAATCTCATAAGGTGACCCCATGAAAGCCATGCAGCTCAGCCATTTCGCCCCCATCGAACAGAATCCCCTCGCCCTCACAGACCTTCCCATCCGCCGGCCCGGTCCCCACGAGATCCTCGTCCGCATCAAGGTCTGTGGAGTCTGCCACACGGATCTCCACACCGTAGAGGGAGAACTTCCCGATGTACGTCTACCCATCATACCCGGCCATCAAATTGTGGGCACCGTCGAAGACATGGGCCACAAGGCCTCACGCTTCCAGATCGGTGACCGCGTCGGCATCGCCTGGCTGCATTCGGTCTGTGAGGAGTGCGGCTACTGCGACAAAGACCGGGAGAACCTCTGTGAGTCTGCCCGGTTCACCGGCTATCACGTGGACGGAGGCTATGCCGAGTACGAGGTCATCCCCGAGAAGTTCGCCTACAGGATCCCGGATGTGTTTTCCGATGAGGAGGCCTCACCGCTCCTCTGCGCCGGCATCATCGGCTACCGCGCCCTCCGCCTGAGCGAGATAGAGCCCGGCCAGAAACTGGGGCTCTACGGCTTCGGGGCCTCGGCCCACGTGGCCATCCAAGTGGCCGTTCACTGGGGATGCAAGGTCTACGTGTTCAGCCGCAGCCAGGCCCATCAGGAACATGCCCGTCGGCTCGGAGCGGCCTGGGCCGGGACCTCAAAGGACGACCCTCCGGAAAAGCTGGACGCCTCCATCAACTTCACCCCGGCAGGGGAGACCGTGCTGGACGGCCTGCGCCACCTGGACAAAGGCGGCACCCATGCCCTGGCCGGCATATACATGTCTCCCATCCCGGAGATGGACTACACGGAGTACCTGTATCACGAGAGGACGCTTCGGAGCGTGGCCAATGCCACCCGACAGGACGGGGAAGAGCTGCTCCAGGTGGCGGCCGAGATTCCTATCCGGACCACGACCACGGCTTTCCCTCTGGAGGAGGCCAATCGGGCTCTCAAGCTCGTAGAGGACAGCGCCATCGACGGCGCCGCCATCCTGAAAATATCAGGATAATTAATGCGCAAATGGCTCTTTCTCCTGGGACTCATCGTCCTTGTCTATTTCATCTTCAAAGCAAGCGGCAGCAAGTCCAAGGAGAAGTCACCCTTCCTCAAACGCGTCAATGAGACCATCACCATACTGGTCTTGGCCCTGTCTATCGCGTATGTCCTTGCCTTCCTCTACTGGCTCTACGGAGTCATCTTCAAATAGGGACAGGTGCCCCCGCAGGGCGAACAAAGCCCTTGCCTC
>JAUXEH010000326.1 GCA_030620655.1 Candidatus Aminicenantota bacterium
GCCGAAGGCGCCGGCCCTGAACAACCAGGAGCTGCTCAACGCCGCCACCAACGGCTATCTGTTCGCCACCGTCTCGTTGGGGCGCCACAGCACGGAGATGCCGTCGTGGGGGACGGGTTCGGACGATCATCCGGCCCTGGGGATACAGGAGAGGCAGGACCTCGTGTCCTTTATCCGGGGATGGCAGCGGGTCGTCATAAAGACCCAGACAAAAGCCGACGATTGAATCGAAGCCTGTGGGATGAATCCGAAATATCTCTCTTAGAGGTCTCTTTTTGCCCTTAAAACCACACACGTAAGCACTGAAATCCGCACAAAATCTCGGTTAACGTGTTTATTGTCAATAACATTTCATGGTCCGTCCCTAACGGAAAGACCAGGAGATCGTGGTGGCGAAGCCGAAGTCGTTGTTTTTTTCAGCTCCGGACCGGAGGATGCCATCGAACTTATCGAACAGGCTCACGGTGAAATAGAAGTCTTTCAAGATCTCATAGCGCAGGCGGGTGTCCAGGTTGAGCCGGACGCGTCCCTTCTCGACCAGGCTGGGGAAGGCAGACAAAGTGATACTGAAGTCCAGCTCGGGATGTACGAAGCGGAAGGCCTCGAACCGCCCGCCCAGCAGGAGCTCGGCGCCGCTGGTGAATTCGGTTTCGCCCGTGGCCTTTTCCCGAGTATAGGTCACACCGCCCAGCCACGAGAACAGCATGCTGTTGTTCTGGACGATATACCGGCCGACGGCGACACCCAGCAGCTCTCGCAGGGCCAGGTTCAGCTCGTCGTTCTGCTCCAGCTGCCCGAATCCCAGGCCCAGCCACCGGTTCTGGAAGATCTTTTCGAGCGAATAGGAGGCGCTGTTCCTGCGTGTGTCCTGGACCTCCTGTTGGTTCCGGAAATACGAGCTGATCGTCAGCCCGGTGGCCCATTTTGTTGTCCGGTAGTTGGCCTCGCCCCCCAGGGTCCACGTCCACTGGTCGGTGGCCTTTTCATAGCCGAGGCCGGCGTCCAGGTATCCCCGGATCCGCTTAAAGAATGTGCTGCGCAGGCGGTCGATCCGGACGATGTCCTTGAGATAGAGGGTGACACGCGCGCTTTCGGTGTTTACGATCATCCGGCCCTTTTCCTCGGCCTTGTCGATCGTGCCCTGATACCGGCGGCCGGACACGGATTCCACATCGAACACATAGATGCTCTGGATGAAATCGACCTTCAGCCATTCGACCTCCAGGGTCCTCATGTCATCGGTCTTGTATTCCAGCCTCCCGCGATCCAGTTTTTTTATCTCCCCCGTGATCCGGTCCCCGTTGTGCAGGATGATGATGTCGGTCCTCTGGGTACACAGAGCAGGCAGGCCCCCGAAGCCATAGAGCAATAGGGCCAAAAGGCAAAAACGTTTAAGGCTGCCCAAGGATCGCATGCCATTACATATACCAGTCGAGCCTGTTCCAGTCAAGGAAGGAGCATACTCTACCCGCTCTCCCGGCTGTCGCGGCCGGAGGAAATTCCCGCATGCTCTGCCAGCCGCACCAGCTCGGCCAGGGAGCCGACCTCCATCTTGTGCATCACCCTGGCTCGGTGGACCTTGACGGTCTTCTCGCCGGTGCCCATTTCAGAAGCGATCTGTTTGTTGAGCATCCCGGTGATCACCCAGCTCAGGACCTCGTACTCCCGCGGGGTCAGGGTATCCAGGCGGCGCTGTATGTCCTCCCGTTCGGCACGCTCGGCCCGCTCCCGGACGTCTCGCCGGACAGCCGTCTCGATAGCGGCGAACAGGCGCGTCTCGTCCACGGGCTTGGTCAGGAAGTCCACGGCCCCGGATTTCATGGCCCGCACACTCATGGGGATCGTGCCGTGTCCGGTCAAGAAAATGACGGGCATGAAGAGATCCCGGTCGAGCATCTCTCTCTGCAGGTCCAGTCCGCTCAAGCCGGGCATCTGCACATCCAGGATCAGGCAGCGGGGCGATCCCGCCTTTTTTCCTTCCAGGAAAGCCTGGGCCGAGGCATATGTTTCAGAGGCATATCCGGCCGATCTGATAAGCCTCTGGAGGGCCTTCCGCAGCGAGGCATCGTCGTCCACCACGAGTATGGTCGGCTTGCCCTCTGTCACGCCTTCTCTCCCTCTGAGATGGGCAGGGTGAAGCTGAACGTCATCCCGTACTCCGGGTTGTTCCGGGCCCACAGCCTCCCCCCGTGCGCCTCGATGATTGTCCGGTTGACGCTCAGGCCCATCCCCATCCCCGCGGATTTGGTCGTGAAGAAGGGATCGAAGATCCGGCCCACTTTGGCCTCCTCGATCCCGATCCCCGCGTCCTGTACTTCGACCCTGAGGTGCCGTTCATCCTGCCGGCGGCTGCGTAGGACCAGCTCCCGGGTCCCCTCCTCCTGATACATCATGGCCTCGAAGCCGTTCCGGATCAGGTTCATCAGGACCTGCTGCAGCTGTACGCGGTCGCCCAAGACAGGGGGAAGATCATCCTCCAGCTGAAGTGATATGTCCACACGGTGGCCTACAGGATCACGCTTCACCAGGGAGACCACTTCGTGGGCGACCTCGTTGATGGCGAGTGGCAGGAACTCCCCCTCCTCCTTTTTCATCATGCGCCGCAGGTTCTTGATCACGGCGCTGGCCCGTTCCGTGTCCTCTGCGATGTCTTTCAGAATCTCGGCCAGCTCCTCCATGTCGGGTTCGCCGGCGGCCAGGAACCGCCGGGCCGCCTGGGCGTTGCTCAGGATGGCGGCCAGGGGCTGATTGATCTCATGCGCCAGGGCGCCGGCGAGTTCACCCAGAGTCGTGACGCGCGCCACATGCGCCAGCTCCTCCCCCAGGGACCGGGCTTTGAGCGTGGCCCGCTTCCGGATGAGGATGTTGACAAAGATCTCCCCCAGCAGGCGCATCCTTTTCACCAGCTCATCCGGCCAGCGCTTTTCCCGGCGGAACGAGCTCAAAGAGATGGCAAACTCTACATTGCCCCCGACTTTGATGGGGATGAGGACCTTGGATCGAAGCCCGATGCTTTGCAAATAGGCCTTATCTGTGGACGCCTCAGGGGGAAGGTCGTCGAGGATCCGGTTCAACACGACCTGCTCACCTTTTCCGACCTGTGCGACAATCCAAGGCATCGAGTGGGGGAAGTCGGAAGACCGGTAAGGCTCGAAACCGGAGGCCGTGAATGAGGCAACGGGCTGGAGCGTGGACACTCCCTCTGTGAACTCGAGCAGCGTCACTCGCTCCACGCCCAGGAATTCGCCGGTCTTCTGGAGTCCCCCCTCGATCTCCGCGTCGATCTGCTTGATCGGGATGTTCACGAACATGGCGGATAGCTCCGAGAGCAGTTGTTCGAACCGCAGCCGCTCCTCGCGTTCCTTTTCGATCTGTTTCCTTTCGGTGATGTCCTGGACGGTCCCCACCATCCGGACCGCCAGCCCGGACGCGTCGCACAGAACTTCCGCCTGTTCATGCACGACGCGGACCGTGCCGTCGGGCAGGACGATGCGGTGGTCGATGCTGTACGGCTCGTTCGCTCGCAGGGCCCGGTTCACGGCCCCCTTTACATGCTCC
>JAUXEH010000233.1 GCA_030620655.1 Candidatus Aminicenantota bacterium
AACAGTCAGGCAAGCTGAAACGTCAGCCCGGTGATTTTCCCCAGCGAGAAAAATCACCTTATTCCTCGGCTCGCTCTCCTCTTCGAGGAACCATGCCCGCTCGCCTCCGGATGGCTTCCTTATCAGCTTACCCGACTGATCTAAAAAATCACCACGGTTTTTGAAATGCTTCCCGATTCCACTGTTCCGGGGATTTATCCGACTAAATTGAGCGGGAACGGCAGGACCGTATGAGATCGCTTCGAACCCTGAAGGTTCCCGCGATGACAGAGAGATTGTTTGTCGAGGGATTATGCGAAGGATCTGCCGTGTTTTGCCGTTTTTAGTAAATAATGCTAACATGGAGGCAACCTGGATAATTCAGGTTATGTAGTCAAGGAGAGTACCATGTGGAGTGAACGAAGATGGTCGCATAGACTCGGCGCGGCCCTGCTTTTAGGGGCCGTGGTGACGGCATTGGCTCTGGTGCCTCTTCAGGCCCAGCAGAAGCCTGCCATTAAATTCAAGGAAAAGAGTTGGGATTTCGGCAAGACCAAGCAGGGAACTGTCCTGACCCACGTGTTCCGTTTCGAGAATGCCGGGGATGCCACTCTGATCATCCGCAATGTGCGGACAACCTGCGGGTGTGCGGCGGCCCTGATCTCGAGCAGGGAGATCCAGCCGGGCAAGACCGGCGAGATCAAGGTCACCTTCAACACCAAGGGGTATGAGGGGAATCAGACCAAATACCTCTATGTGGACAGCAATGATCCGAAAGATCCCAAGGCGCAGTTAGCGGTCAAGGCCGCCATTGATGTCCCCCCCCGGCCCCGGATCGAGCTCGACAGCTACAGCATAGATCTGGGTTTGATACTGGAATCCGAGGGGATCGAAACCCAGGCCACGCTCTCCAACCCGGGCGAGCGGGAACTGAGCGTCGAGTTCTCACACAAGGACGCCGAATTCAAGATCGGCAGAAAGGCGGTCCCCTCCCCCCTCAAAATTGCGGCCGGGAAAGAGGTGACCGTAAACATGAAGATCACGCCCCGGCGAAACCTGGGGCTCATTCGCGAGTACATCCTGCTGCGGACCAACGATCCCATGCGGCCCAACCTGTCTCTGTACATCAGCGGTTACATTGTCACGACGGAGCAGCTTCAGGAGCTGTTCGACCGCTACAAGGACAAGCTCAAAGACCGGCGGTCGGAGGCCGGAGAGCGGTGATCGCCGCCTGTCAGCCGGCGGGGCAGCGCAACCGGAGACGTACAAGGGCAGAATGACAGTCTTCGGCTATTTCCTGGCCGCCTTGGCCAGGATCCTGGACATCGCCCTGATGCTTTGCATCTGGATCCTCCTGTTCCGGGTCATCCTCAGCTGGGTCCAAGTCCCGTCGCTCTATCAGGTCAAGGTCATCCTGTATCGCCTGACCGAGCCCGTCCTGAGCCCCATCCGGCGGTTCGTCCCTCCCTACCGGTTCGGGGGACTGGACATCAGCCCGATCATCGCCTTCTTGATCATCATGTTCCTGCGCTCCTTTCTGGTGCGCTCGCTGGCGTTCTATGCCCGGCAGCTGCTGACACCGTCCGCGGGATTCTTCTGATCCCGGCGCCCATGAGCCGCACATGAACAAGACGGACCGCTCTCTCTTAAGTGTCAAGGTGCAGGCCCGGGCGCGTGAAACGGGGATCGAACGCCTGGGACCGGACGAATTCCGGATCAAGGTCGCCGCACCGCCCGTCAAGGGGGCGGCCAACCGGGAGGTAGTCAGGTTGATCGCCGGCTATTTCGACGTTCCCTCCACCTCGGTGAAGATCGTGAAGGGGAAAACCTCGTCACGGAAACTGATCGCCATCTCCCCCCCGCCTTCCTGAGCGCGTTCCGGCCTTTGATTTCCGCGGACGTCTGGGATATAGTAAGGAGCGGCGGCAAAGGAACCCTCTCTCATGGAAATGTACAACCTGGTGAGCCTGGCAGGGATCTTCATACTGGTCGGCGTCGCCTGGCTCTGCTCGTCGAACCGGAAGGTCGTGAACTGGCGGGTGATCGCGTGGGGTGTTGCCCTCCAGCTGTGTTTCGCCCTGTTTATCTTCTTGATTCCGGCCGGGTCCCGGTTCTTCCTGTTCGTCAACTCGATGGTGGTGAAGGTGCTGGAAAGCGCCACCGCCGGGACGAAATTCATGTTCGGCCGTCTGGCGCTGCCTCCAGGCGCCGTCGGCGAGGGCGGTGAGACCTCCCTGGGCTACTTTCTGGGATTTCAGGGCCTGCCCACCATCATCTTTTTTGCCGCCCTGGTGGGGGCACTCTATTACCTGAGGATCATGCCCCTCGTCATCCGGGGCTTCGCCTATGTCTTCAGCCGGCTCATGCGCATCAGCGGGGCGGAATCGCTGAGCGCTTCGAGCAACATCTTTGTTGGAATCGAGTCCGCACTGGTGATCCAGCCGCATCTTAAGAAGATGACCCGCTCGGAACTGACCACGGTCCTGGCCGCCGGCATGGCGACCATCGCCTCCACGGTGCTGGCCCTCTATGTGTTCTACCTGCAGGATCTTCTACCCACCATCGCCGGGCATCTGGTCTCCGCCTCGTTCCTGTCTGCGCCGGCGGCTGTTGTGATGTCCAAGCTGATCGTACCCGAGACCGGCGAGCCGGTCACCATGGGGATCAGCGTCAAGCCCCATTATGAGAGAGAAGACAACATCATCATGGCCATCATCAACGGCGCCTGGAGCGGCCTGCGGCTGCTGGGCGGTATCTTTACCCTGCTCATCGCCTTCTTGGGGATTATGGCGCTCATCGATCTGGCCCTGGGCGGTGTGGGCGGATACCTCAACCAGTGGTTCGGGCTGAATGTCGAGTGGTCGCTTTCCGGATTGTTGGGCTACGTGTTCTACCCGTTCGCGCTCCTGCTGGGCGTCCCTCCGGCGGATGCCATGGAGGTCGCACGGCTGCTGGGGCAGAGGCCCATCGTGACGGAACTCGCGGCCTACCGGGAGCTGGCCGTGCTGCTGGAGAATGGGGACCTGATCCACCCGCGCTCGGCCATCATCGCCTCCTATGCCCTGTGCGGTTTCGCCCATGTGGCCTCCCTGGCCATATTCGTGGGCGGGGTGGGCGCCCTGGTCCCCGAGCGTGTCAAGGATCTGTCCCGCCTGGGATTCCGGGCTCTGCTGGCCGCCACACTGGCCTGCCTGATGACCGGGGCCGTGGCCGGTGTGTTCTATACATCCGGCTCCATCCTGCTGGGGCGCTAAAAGCATTGCCTTTTCAGTTTTTCCTGCTAAAATAACCATACCATTCAGCCTATGGAACACAATTGAGGAGAATATCATGCCGGATTTTTTAAAAAAGATCCTTTGGCCGACGGATTTTTCCGATGAGGCTTCGGCGGCGCTGGCGCAGGCGGAGCACCTGGCGAAGACCTTCGGCGCCGAGCTCTTAGCCCTGCATGTCTTGCCGGAATACCCGGTCTCGCTGTATAACTCGGCCATATCTGTCAAGGGAGAACTTATCCGCCGGATCGACGTCATCAAGAACGATGCCGTGGAGCACCTGGATCGCATCAAAGAGGCTAAGGGCGGATCCTTTCGCACCCTGATCGGTGAGGGAAATTCCGCCAAAGAGATCATACGCGTTGCGGAAGAGGAGGATGTGGACCTGATCGTCATGGGCAAGAAAGGCCTCTCGGCCCTGGAGAAGATCTTCATCGGGAGCGTGGCCAATCAGGTCCTGCGGCACTCCCGTGTGCCCCTCCTCCTGACGAAGAAGAGGAGCGGCCCCCTCAAGTTCGAAAAGCTGCTCGTTCCCACTGATTTCAGCGATCACGAAGAGGTGGAGCGGGACTATGCCTGGAAGCTGGCCAAGGGATTCGACGCCGAGCTCCTGTTCCTGTATGTGCTGGAGCTGCACAATCATGAATTCCCCCCTCGGTTGCTGGATGAGATGATGGATACGGTGACGAAGAAACTCTCGTCGCGGAAGAGGCGGGAGAAGGAAGACGTCAAGATCACCGAGGATGTGACCCGTGCGCTCAATGCTGCCCTGGGGATCGTGGATTACGCTGAGACACACGAGTGCGACATGATCGTCATCTCGACCTGCGGTCCCGGAGCCGTGGAGCGCTTTTTCCTGGGCAGCACGACGGAAAAGGTGATCTCCTACAGTTCCGTACCGGTATTTGCGCTTCCCTCTCATTACTGCAAAGTGTGACCGTGCCGGATAACCTGGTCTATTGGATCGGTCTCAGCCTGGTTTTTCACGAAAAGCTGGCATCCTTGCAGAAGATCGTCCGTGCCTTCAGCCCCATCGGGGACGTGTACCGCGCCCAAGTCAGGGATCTAACGGCCCTGGGGGTCGAGAAGGATGCGGCCCGAGAGCTGCTCTCTCCCGCGACCCGGGAGCGAGCCCGGAAGGAGTTGGACCGGCTGGACCGAGCGGGATTCGGCGTGCTGACCCGGGAAGATGAAGGCTACCCCGAAAGGCTGCGAGAGATTTACGACCCCCCGGCCGTCCTCTATTATACCGGCAGGGTTCAGCTGCTCGAGGGGCCAGTGGTGTCCATCGTCGGGGCCCGGGAGCCCACTCCCTATGGACGGGCGGTGGCCGAAAAACTGGCCTCCGACCTGGCGGAGCGAGGGCTAGTAGTGATAAGCGGCCTGGCTTGCGGCATCGACGCGACGGCGCATTGGGGTGCTTTGCGTACAGGGTCCACGGCGGCGGTCCTGGGTTCGGGGCTGAATGTTGTGTATCCGCGGGAAAACCGGAAGCTGTGGGAAAAGATCGCCGAGCAGGGTGTTGTGGTCACCGAATACCCACTGGGATCCAAACCCTTGGGGCATCATTTCCCGCTGCGCAACCGGATCATCAGCGGCCTGGCCCTGGCGGTTGTGGTGGTGGAGGCCACCCGCAAGAGCGGTTCTTTGATCACGGCCCGGCTGGCGCTCGAGCAGAACCGGGAGGTCCTGGCTGTCCCCGGGAACATAACCTCGGAGCTCAGCCGGGGCGCGAACTGGCTGATCAAGAGCGGTGCCCGGCTGGTGGAGGGATGGGAGGACGTAATCGAGGAACTTCCGGCCCCCTGGAGTGAGGAACTCAGGGGGAAAATGCCGGAACGTCCTACGCCTCTCCCTGCCCTGACGGCCGCAGAGAAGAGCTTGCTCAACCTGCTCCGGCCCGACGAGCTGAGGCACGTGGATGAACTGGTGGATGGGACACGGCTTTCCGTGTCGGAGGTCCTGGTCCATCTGCTCA
>JAUXEH010000275.1 GCA_030620655.1 Candidatus Aminicenantota bacterium
GGAATAGGCGACGGGCCGGGCCGCAGACATCCTGGACGACCGGGATAAGGAGGATGAGGACCCATGAAAAAAACCAACTGGAAATACATGGTCGACGTCCTGATGTTCCTGGCCATGATCGGGATCATCCTGATCGGCCTGCTGCTGGCCTTTGTACTCAAGGAAGGGCCTGCGATCAAGGAGAGCGACAAGTTCTTCCTCGGCCTTCATCGGCATCAATGGACCCACATCCATCTCTACCTGTCTCTGGCCTTTACCGCGGCCCTGGTTTTCCACTTGATACTGGAATGGAGCTGGATCAAGGGGAAATCCCAGAAGCTGTTCAAGGCGGCCTGGCGTCCCGCTCTGGGGCTGATCGTCACAGGGGCCGTGCTGCTTCCCTTCGCCTTTTGGGCGTTCCTGCCCAAGAATGCGCCCGAGTATTATGAATTCGGCTTCGGCCGGGGCCAGGTACGCGGGCAGGCCGCCCTGGTGGAGCGGGACCGGCGGCTTCCGGCTCCCATCGAGGCCCCGGGCGGGCCCGCAGAGCCCTCCGTTAAGATTCGGGAGAGGCATACGGAAGAGAAGACCACTAGTGAGCAGGAGCATGAGACAAAACTGGTCAGCGGGCGCCTGGAAACCGACCAGTCGGAATTTGTGGTCACAGGGCGCATGACCCTTCGTCAGGTGGAGGCCAAAACCGGCATCCCGGCCGGCCGCATCCTCGCCCAGATGGGGCTTCCCGGCCATCTTTCCCGGGCCGAGGCCCTGGGGCGGCTGCGTCGCCGCTATGGCTTCACCCTGGTCGAGTTCCGGACAGCGGTCGAGGCGCTGATGGAAAAAAAGTGAACTTTCGACTATAATATTTTCCCATGGCTCAAGAAAAGGACTTCACCAGACAGGCCCGGATATTCAAGGCGCTGGCGCACCCTACCCGCCTCATGATCATCGATTCCCTGCTGAAGGGCGAAAAATGCGTGGGCGACATCCAGGACCTGCTGCAGTCGAGCCAACCCAATGTGTCCCAGCACCTCAGCATCTTGAAGGCCTCGGGGATCGTGGATTTCTGCCAGAAGGGCAACCTGAGAGGCTACCACCTGAAGGACCTGGAAAAGATCCGGACCCTGATTCAGTCCGTGTCTTGAAATCGGGCCGGGCGACACATCATGCTGAGTTGAGGGAAAAAATGCCTGAACACGAAGACCTGGAAAAATTCGCGCAGGCCCTCCAGGAGCAGATCCTGGCGCAGGCGCGCCAGGAGTACAGCGAGGCCGTGATCGAACGCTGGCTAAACCCTCGCAACATGGGGAAGATGGAGGCTCCCGACGGCTACGGCAAGGTGACCGGCCCCTGCGGAGACACCATAGAGATCTTCCTCCGCATGCGGGACGACATCATCGCCGAGGCCACCTGGCTCACCGACGGGTGCGGTGCCACGGTCTCCTGCGCGACCATGGCCACGGAGCTGGTGAAAGGCAAGACCTTCACACAGGCACTGGCCGCCGTCAGCACCGATGAGATCATCAAGCGGCTGGGCGGCCTCCCGGAGGCCCACCTCCACTGTGCCCAGCTGGCTTCGGAATCGCTGCGCTCGGCCCTGGCCGATTTTCTCCACCAGCAGAAGTCTCCCTGGAAAAAGCCGTATCGAAAAACCTGAAAACCGAGGATGTGAGCATGGATGAATGTCAGAAAGAGAAGAACCTGACGCGCTGCAACTGTTCCTATGATCCCTGCAGCCGGAAAGGCGTGTGCTGCGAATGTCTCCAGTACCACTGGCGCATGGAAGAACTCCCGGCATGTTTGTTCCCGGATGAGGCAGAACGGACCTACGACCGGTCCCTGCGGAATTTCATTTCGATCTACCAAGACAGGGTGTAAACGTATTTGAGCGAACCAACCGGCTTCCCTTCCCAAGTTCACATCTACGGCCCCGTTCCCTCGAGGAGATTGGGGTATTCCCTGGGAGTCGACATCCTCCCCTACAAAACCTGCACCCTGGACTGCGTCTACTGTCAGCTGGGGCCCACCCCGGAAACGACCGACCGGGCGGGATGTTTCTTCGAAGAACAGGAGATCCTTTCCCAGATCCAGGATGCCGTCACCCCTTCACGGGGAAGGATCGACTACATCACGTTCTCGGGCTCGGGGGAACCCACGCTGAACACCGGTCTGGGTTCCCTGATCCGCAAGATCAAGGCCATGACGGACATCCCGGTGGCGGTGCTGACCAACAGCACGCTGCTGACGCGGGAGGAGGTCAGGCAGGCCCTGATGGAGGCCGACCTGGTCGTCCCTTCCCTGGATGCCGCGACCCAGGATGTGTTCGAAAGGGTCAACCGCCCCCATCCTTCCCTCGAGGTCAAGGATATCATCCAAAGCCTCATCCGTTTCCGTAAGGAGTACCAGGGCCGGCTCTGGCTCGAGGTGATGCTGGTGGCGGGCATCAACGACTCCCCCGAGCACATCCGGGAGCTCAAGGAGGCCGCCGCCGCCATCCATCCGGACAGGGTGCAGCTCAACACCGTGGTGCGTCCCCCGGCGGAAGGCTTTGCGCAGGCCATGACTCAGGAAAGGATGGAAGAGATCAGGGAGATCTTCGGTCCGGAGGCCGAGATCATCGCCGATTTTTCCGACGACCCTCGCCTCTCCGGCCTGGAGGCCGTGGGAGCCGCCATAGTCGACCTGGTCAAGCGGCGCCCGGTCACGCTGACCGACCTTGCCAACTCCCTGGGCCTCCACCGGAACGAGGCCATAAAACACCTGGACCTCCTGAGGAAGGACGATAAGATAAGGGTTGTCTTCCACAAGGGCCGGAAATACTACGAGCCCCCGGGAGAATGACTTAACCTGATTTATTATGAATTATTCAGGTTGAGCGATATCGAGGAGGATGATGAAAGAAATCTCGGACCTGGACAAAAACGAACTGATGGCCCTCCTTGAGAACGCGGCCAAGAACTGGCTGGCGCATGATGGTTTGTGGTTTCAGGCGGTGGAAGAGAAGTTCGATATGGAGACCGCCATGGAGCTCGATGGACGAGCCTGGGAGAGGTTCACGGTCCTTGAGGCCCGGAGGATCATGCAGTTCCTGGGCCTGGAACCGGGGGGCGGGATCCCCGCGCTCATCCAGGCCCTCCAGTTCCGGCTGTATGCCCTCCTGAATGTTCAGGAAGCCGTGGACATCAGCGACACCCGCTGCGTTTTCCACATGAGGGACTGCCGGGTCCAGGCCGCCCGCCGGCGAAAGGGCCTCCCCGACTTCCCCTGCAAACCGGTCGGGATCATCGAATACAGCGGCTTCGCCAGGACCATCGACCCCCGGATCCGGACCCGCTGCCTCGCCTGTCCGCCCGATCCCCACCCCGAGGACGTCTGGTGCTCGTGGGAATTCACTCTGGAGGAAGAATGACCCGGCCCACACGGGACTTTCTTTTTCCGAAGAAATGTGTTACCTATATCTCTAATTCTCTTTTCATCCCATTTCATCGTAAACAGAAGGAGCTTTGATGTTTGATACCGCCAACTTCCCGAATGCGAAAAAGATCTGGCACATGGGTGAGATCCTCGATTGGGACGATGCCTTGGTGCACTCCCAGAGCCACGCCCTTCACTACGGGACCTCCGTGTTCGAAGGCATCCGGGCGTACAGCACGGCCAGGGGTCCGGCCGTCTTCCGACTGGACGAACACATGGACCGGTTCATGCATTCGGCGAAGGTGCTGAAGATGCAGACCCCATATACGAAGACGGAGATCATCGACACCATAAAACTGGTGGTACGCGAGAACCGGCTGGATTCGGCCTACATCCGGCCGCTGCTCTTTTATGCGTACGGCAACCTGGGGTTGGTCCCCTGGGCCAGCCCGGTCGAGCTTTTCGTCTCAGCCTGGGAGTGGGGCGCCTACCTGGGGAAAAAGTCGGTAAACGGAGTCAACGTCTACATCCTGCCCTGGAAGAGAATCCACCACAGCCAGATCCACATGGGCGCGAAACTGGGCGGCAACTACGTCCAATCCACCTTCTGCGGCATGATCGCCAGGGAAAAGGGCTTCGATGAGGCGGTCTTCCTCAACCTGGAGGGCAACGTGGCCGAAGGACCGGGCGAGAACATCCTGATCGTCAAGGACGGCATCGTCAAGACCAACGACCGCACGGAATCCATCCTGGAGGGCATCACCCGGACCACCGTCCTGCAGATCGCGGAAGACCTGGGCATGCAGACAGAGGTCGGCCCCATGACAAAAGAAGACCTCTTCGATGCCGATGAGATCATGTTCACGGGCACGGCCGTGGAGGTCGTCCCCATCATCCGGATTGCCGACGGATCGGTTCCCGGAGACCCGGAGAAAGAGTACATGGTGGGCGACGGGCTGCCCGGACCGGTGACCAAACAGCTCAGGTCCACCTATCTGGAAACCGTCAACGGCAAGCAGCCCCGGTATGACGGCTGGCTGACCTACGTCAACGAATAGTCCGTA
>JAUXEH010000111.1 GCA_030620655.1 Candidatus Aminicenantota bacterium
GACCCAAAATTCGATAAGCAGAGCGAACGGATGCTCAAAGCCCTGGGATATATCAAATAAAAGGTCCCTGTTTCCGCCCAATTTCCCGTGTTGATAAATTTTTGGAAAAAAGCTGTAAAAATGTTTGCATCTTTTTTTTTTATTGTATAAAATTGGGACCTTTAAACTCCCATGATAGAATTATTCTTTGTATTTCTCATCACCGGGGTCCTCGGCGTGATCCTCGTCGTGGTCAATAAGATCACAGGTCCCAAGAGGACCAATCCCACCAAAGAAACGCCTTACGAGTGCGGAAGCCCCTATCTTCAAGACCGGATCTACCCCATCCCCATCAAATACTATCTGGTTGTCTTTCTTTTCCTGGTCTTTGATGTGGAAGTGGTCTTTTTCTACCCCTGGGCGCTGATCTTCAAGACGGTTGGTTCCCCGGCTCTGATCTTCATGTTCGCCTACATGGCGATTCTGGGTCTCGGGTTCGTGTACGCGTGGAAGAAGGGGGCATTTCAGTGGGAAAAATAAAGAAACGCGCCTATTATCAAGAGACGCTGAACGGCGGATTCATCGCGACCAAACTCAACTACATGTTGGGCTGGGGCCGCAAATACTCGCTCTTCCACTACCCCTTCATCACGGCCTGCTGCGGCATGGAATACATGTCGGCGGCCTGCGCGCACTGGGATTTTGACCGGTTCGGCGTTGGGATGACGACCTTCTCGCCCCGCCAGGCGGACATGCTGTTCGTGGTCGGGACCATCTCCCAGAAGGAAGCCCCCGTGCTCAAGACGGTCTATGATCAGATGTGCGAGCCCAACTGGGTCATCGCCTGCGGCGCCTGTGCGGTCAGCGGCGGGATCTACGACAACTATGCCGTGCTGCAGGGGATCGACCAGATCATCCCGGTGGACGTTTACATCCCGGGCTGCCCGCCCAGGCCGGAGACCATTCTGAATGCGTTGGAGAGGCTCCAGGATAAGATCCAGCATCAAAAACAAGATTGGCGATGGAAAATCAAAAAGTAATCGAAGCTCTGCAGGAGAAGTTCCCCCAGGCCGTGGTGGAGGTGTCCGCGCAGTTCGGAGACGACACCCTGGTCATCCAAAAGGATGCGCTTCTGGAGATCATGGATTTCATCTACCAGAAGCCCTATGAATTCACCATGCTGCTGGACCTCACCTGCGTGGACTACATGGGAGAGACACCGCGGTACCAGATGGTCTACCATGTGTCCTCCCTGGCCCATAACCTGCGCCTCCGCCTGAAAGCAGCGGTGGAGGAAGGGGACCTGACCATCGACTCACTGACCGGCCGGTGGAAGAACGCGAACTGGCTGGAGCGGGAGGTGTACGACATGTTCGGCATCCGCTTCAACCGGCATCCGGACATGCGGCGCCTGTTCATGTATGAGGGATTCGAGGGCCATCCCCTGCGCAAGGACTATCCTTTGCGCAAGCGCCAGCCGTGCATGCAGCTGAGACAGACCGATGAAGACTAGGTTACAGAAAGAAGCCAACAAAGAAAGCCTCTTGATCAACATGGGGCCTTCCCACCCTGCCATGCACGGTACCATCCGTATCATGCTGGAGCTGGACGGCGAGATCGTGCGCAACTCCGAGGTCGAGGTGGGGTATCTGCATCGGGGCTTTGAGAAGACCTGCGAGCACAAGACCTATTTCAACATGCTTCCGTACACTGACCGCCTGAATTATGTCTCGCCCCTGATCAACAACCTCGCCTATGTGATGACCATGGAGAAGATGCTGGGCCTGGACATCCCTGAGCGGGCGCAGTACATCCGGGTGATCATGTGCGAGCTATCGCGCATCTCGGACCATCTCACGGCCCTGGCGGCCATGACCATGGAGTGCGGCGCGTTCACCGTATTCCTGTATTATATCAAGGCCAGAGAAGTGCTCTGGGAAGTAATCGAGCAGACCACAGGCGCGCGCATGACGACCTCGTATATCCGGATCGGCGGCGTACGCGCGGACCTGCACCCGGAGTTCAGTCCCAAACTCGACAAGGCCATCCGCGTGACAAGGGATGTACTCAAGGATGTGAGCGGCCTCCTGGACAAGAACAAGATCTGGATCGACCGGACCCGGGATGTCGCGGTGGTGAATCCTGAGATGGCGATCAACTATGGATTCACAGGGCCCTGTCTGAGGGCATCCGGAGTGTCCTACGATGTGCGCAAGGCGCATCCTTATCTCGTGTACGATCGGCTGGATTTCGAGGTCCCCCTGGGGGAGAAGGGAGACAACTATGACCGCTATCTCGTGCGCATGAAGGAGATGGAACAGAGTCTGCGCATCATCGAACAGGCCGCAGCCAAGATCCCTCCGGCCTCGTCCTCTGCCGGCCTGATGGCCAAGGGGATGGAGCCGGCAGAGGCCATCAAGAGTTCCCGGTCCCGGAAGGTCACGGACCGCATCAAGCTGTCTCCCAACCTGGAAGGCTCGGAAAAAGACGTGCACCCGGATATCCTGTCGGCCGGAAAACGGTATATCGTGCCTCCCAAGGAGGACACATACACCAACATCGAGGGACTGATCAATCATTTCAAGTTCTTCATGCGCGGCCATGGGATCCGGCCTCCCAAAGGCGAGGTATATTTCAGCGTCGAAGGGGGGAGCGGGGAAGTCGGATTCTACATCGTGTCAGACGGCACGGACAAGCCATACCGGCTGCACCTGAGGGGCCCCTGTCTGCACATCGTTTCCGCGCTGGAGGAAATGATCCAGGGGCACTATATCGCCGACATCATCCCGACTTTTGGTTCTACCAACATGATCGGAGGGGAGTTGGATCGATGAGTCCGGAGTTTTCGGAACAGACTAAAAAGAGCATAGCCGAGATAGTGGCGCGCTACCCAGAGAAAGAGGCCGCTCTGCTGCCCGTGCTGCACGCCGCCCAGAGAGAGTTCAGCTATATCTCCCGAGCTACGGAAAAGATGGTGGCCGGCCTACTGGATATCACCCCGGCCAAGGTCCACGAGGTCGTGACCTTCTACACCATGTACAACCGGCAGCCGGTGGGGCGGTACCACATTCAGATCTGCTCCAACCTCAGCTGTTCGCTGTTGGGGGCCCGTTCGCTCATCGACCATCTGAGCGAGAAGCTGGGAGTACAGCCGGGGGAGACCACATCGGACCGGAAATTCACACTCTCTCTGGTGCAGTGCCTCGGCGCCTGTGAGCAGGCGCCCTGCATGATGGTGAATTTCGATTACTACGGAAACCTTGATGCAACCAAGATCGACGAGATCTTAGGAAATCTGGAATAGAAGAAGACCGTGGAAGAAAAAGCCTTAAGCCGGTTTTTCAATCAGGAAGGGGCCCACACCCTCGCGTTCTACCTGGAGCAGGACGGATATCAAGCGGCGGGGAAGGCCCTAAAAGAAATGACCCCCGAGGAGATCCTCAACGAGGTCAAGGCCGCCAACCTGCGCGGACGGGGAGGGGCCGGGTTCCCTGCGGGCGTCAAATGGGGATTTGTTCCCAAAGACGTTGACAAACCCAAATACCTCTGTGTCAATGCGGACGAGGGCGAGCCAGGGACCTTCAAGGACCGTTATCTGATGACCTATGCCCCCCACATGCTGGTGGAAGGCATCATCATCACCTGCTTCTGTGTGGGGATCAACACGGCCTACATCTACATCCGGGGTGAATACGAGAACATCGCCCAGCGCCTGGAAGTGGCGATCGGCGAGGCGCGTTCACAGGGCTATCTGGGCAAAAACATCATGGACTCGGGTTTCGATCTCGAGGTCCATGTGCATCGCGGGGCGGGCGCCTACATCTGTGGAGAGGAAACCGCTCTGCTGGAATCGCTGGAGGGCAAACGAGGCAATCCGCGGCTCAAGCCTCCCTTTCCCGCCTCGATCGGCCTGTTCCAGTGCCCCACCGTCATCAACAACGTGGAGACCATTGCCAACATCCCCCAGATCATCCGCCATGGAGCGGACCAGTTCTGCAGCAAGGGGCTGCCCAAGGACGGCGGGACTCGGCTGTTCGGCGTGAGCGGGCCCGTCAACAAGCCCGGGATCTATGAGCTTCCGGTGGGGGCAAGCCTCAAGGAACTGATCTTCACCCATGCCGGTGGGATGAGGGAGGGCAAGACCCTGAAAGCCGTGATCCCGGGAGGGATGTCGGCTCCGATCTTGAAAGCCGACGAGATCGATATCGCCCTGGACAGCGGATCCCTGATGGAGGCCAATTCCATGCTGGGATCCGGGGCGGTCATCGTCATCGATGAGGGTACATCCATACTGGAGGTCCTGCGGATCGTCTCGGAGTTCTATTCCCATGAATCCTGCGGCCAGTGCACGCCCTGCCGCGTGGGCAATCCCTGGATCCGAAAAACCGTCCGGCGGATCGCGGACGGGAAGGGGAAGCGCGGGGATATCGAGAACATCCGCAGGGTGGCCACCAACATCCTGGGCAAGACCCTCTGTCCCCTGGGAGACGCGGCCGCCATGCCCATCCTGTCCCTGACCGAAAAATTCAAGGAGGAGCTGGAGGCTTCCTTGACCGGATGAATCCGAAGATAGAGCGCACGATGGTTAATATCTACATAGACGATAAAGAGATCGAGGTCAAAGAAGGAACGACCGTGTTCCATGCCGCCCAAGGTGCCGGCATCTCCATCCCGCACTTCTGCTACCATCCCGCCTTTGCCCCGGAAGGAACCTGCCGGATGTGCCTGGTGGAGATCGAAGGGATGCCCAAGCTGGAGCTGGCCTGTTCCACTCAGGTCCGGGAAGGCATGAAGATCTACACCCAGAGCGAGCGGGTGCGGGAAGGACGCATGGGCGTGCTGGAATTTCTGCTGGCCGAACACCCCCTGGACTGTCCCATCTGCGACCAGGCCGGGGACTGCAAGCTTCAGGACTATTACGAGGAGTACGGCCTGTACGACAGCCGGTTCTCCGAAACCAAAGATAGACGCGAGAAAAAGGTCCGTCTCGGGAAATACCTCCTCCATGATCAGGAGCGCTGTGTCCTCTGCCGCCGCTGCGTCCGCTTCCTGAGAGATGTCACCGGTACCGGTGAGATGGGCGTCTTTGAGCGGGGGGGACACACCGAGGTCAACACGTA
This sequence comes from Candidatus Aminicenantota bacterium, assembly GCA_030620655.1. Lineage (GTDB taxonomy): Bacteria > Acidobacteriota > Aminicenantia > Aminicenantales > Aminicenantaceae > JAUXEH01. Next base: position 5,100 of record JAUXEH010000111.1, read on the forward strand.
CGAAGAGGGGCAGGAAGTGGACAACAACTACTCCGGAAACCTGGCCCAGCTCTGCCCGGTGGGCGCCATCACGGATACGGATTTCCGCTTCCAAACCCGCTCCTGGTTCCTAGAGGAAGGCGAGTCCATCTGCCCGCTTTGCAGCCGGGGATGCCGCATCTCGATCCAGTCCCACCCGGGCTTCGAGCGCTTCCAACTGCCCAAACGCGTCTACCGCATCAAAGCCGTGGACAATCCCAAGGTCAACGGTCCCTGGATCTGTGACAGGGGCCGGTACGGATACGCGTATCTGGATGAGGGGCGTGCCACCCGGATCCTGAAAAAAGACGGCCCCGCTCCCGATTGGCCTAAGGCGATTGCCTGGGTGAGCGAAAGGATCCTGCGGCTCAAGTACCGCACCCGGCTGGGACGCATCTCCGTGATCCTCACCTCCCGTCTTACCAATGAAGAGCTCTTCTTGGCTAAAAAAATCTTCAAGGAGGACCTGGGCGTCGGCAGGATCTTTTTTGCCGATCCGCCTCCGGGGGAAGATGACGACCTGCTGCTGACCTCGGACAGGACACCCAATCTGAAGGGAGCGGAAGAGATCGGATGGGATTTTGCCCCCGTAGACATGGAGACCTTGAATCGGGAGACCGATCTGCTCCTCGTCTTCGGTCCTGATTTTGAGGCTGTCCACAGCCTCTCCGATATCATGGGCTGTTTCGCACAGATTGAGACCACGGTTCTGGTCACACCCTTCGAGGGTGAGCTGAACACGCAGGTCGACCTGTTTCTGCCGGTGGCGCCCGTGGCGGAGAAAGCCGGCTCCCTGACAAATACAGACGGAGTGGTCCAGAGCTTCACGCCCGCCTTACCCGCGCTCGGGAACAGCCGTGCGGAATGGTCCTTTTTAGTCGACCTGGGCAAAGCGCTCGATCTCAAATTTCAGTATTACAGCCGGTTCATGTCTCCGGAGATCGTTTTCCAGGAAATGACCGGGGAAATCCCATTTTTCGAGAATAACCGTGAGTGATATCCTTATCTTGCTAATCAAGATCGTTGCCGCCCTGGTGTGGTTCCTAGGCCTCACGCTGTATCTGACCTGGTTGGAGCGCAAGGAAAGCGCCGTCATGCAGGACAGGATCGGAGCCAACCGCGCCGATTTTTTCGGCGTCCGTGTGCTGGGGCTTTTCCAGCCCTTTGCCGATGCCATCAAGATGATGTTCAAGGAGGACTTCACACCCACGTTTTCTCGAAGGTTCATACACAACCTGGCGCCTTTCCTGGCCTTCTTTTTCACGGCGGTGACCGTGCAGGCCATTCCCTTCGGAGATGTGCTGCGTGTGGGCGGCAAGGAGATCAAACTGCAGGTCCTGGACCTCGATGTCGGCATCCTGTTTATCCTGGCCATGCTGTCCTTCACCGTCTACGGGGTGCTGCTCAGCGGATGGGCCTCCAACAGCCGATGGACGCTGCTGGGCGGCCTCAGGGGAACCGCGCAGCTGGTTTCCTATGAGGTGGCATTGGGCCTCTCCCTCATCGGCCTGGTGATGGTCTTCCCATCGCTCCGGTTCTCGTCCATCGTGAATTATCAGGGAGAGCTGCTGTTCGGCTGGCTCCCCCAATGGGGGATCTTTCTCCAGCCCCTGGGTTTCATCGTGTTCCTTTTCGCCTCCCTAGCCGAATCGGAGCGGGTGCCCTTCGACCTGCCGGAAGGGGAGTCTGAGATCGTGGGATTTTTTACCGAGTACAGCGGGCTCAAGTGGGGCCTCTACATGTTCACGAGTTTCATGAAGGTCCTCCTGATCGCCTGCCTGCTCACCACCCTCTTCTTCGGTGGATACCATGTCCCCTGGCTCTACCCCGATGGCTTCCATCTCCCCTGGGGAGGGGAGTGGCTGCTGCCTCACGGGATCGTGGTCCTGTTCCAGATCATCATGTTCAACGTGAAGGTTATCTTTTTCTGCTGGCTGCAGATCCTTATCCGATGGACCTATCCCCGTTTCCGGTATGACCAGCTCATGGATTTCGGCTGGAAGTTCCTGTTCCCTTTAAGCGTGATCAACATCGTGGCCACGGCCATCGTTATGACTCTGTTGAAATAGAACACTAAAATGATAAAGCAATTCGGATATTTCCTAGAGATCGTCAGAGGTAGCCTTATCACGACCCGGCATTTTGTCGTCAACATGTTCTTCCATGTCCTGAACCTCGTCGGGATCAAGACCAAGCGGAAGGGGGCTGTGACGCGCCAGTACCCCGAGGCCCCCATCGAGGTGGCCCACCGTCACCGCAGCCTCCATCGGCTGATGCTGAGGGAGGACGGCAAACCCCGCTGCGTGGTCTGCATGCTGTGTGCCACGGTCTGTCCATCCGAATGCATATTCATCGAGGCTGCCGAAGACCCCGATCCTGAGATCCAGAAGTATCCCGTCAAGTTTATCATAGATCTGAACCGGTGCTGTTTCTGCGGATTCTGTGTCGAGGCCTGCCCGGAGGACGCCATCCGCATGGATACCGGAGAGATCGAGCTGGCCCGCTATTCACGCGGTGATCTGGTTTACCACCTCGAGAAGCTCACAGGATGACGCCTGACCGCCTCACTCTGGGCTCTTTCCAAGTCTACGGTGTCAGGGATGGCTTTTTCTGGTTGGACGGCGGATCCATGTTCGGTGTAGTGCCCAAGGTCCTGTGGCAGAAAATCTATCCGTCCGATGCTGAAAACCGCATACACTTGGGCCTGAACTCCATCCTGATCGACACGGGCCGGGTGCGCATACTGGTTGACACGGGGATCGGACCGGACCTGAAGCCCCGCCTGAGGGAGTTTTACTCCCTGGAACGGGAACCGGGCCTCCCCGGGGCCCTGGAGAGGATCGGATTCAAGGTCGAGGACATCGATTTCGTGATCAACACCCACCTGCATTTCGATCACTGCGGAGGGAATACCTGTCGCGGCTCCAGGGGTGAGTTTGTGCCGACTTTCCCCGCTGCGGAATACATCATACAGAAATGTGAATGGGAGACCGGCCTGAATCCCTCGAACCGGGACAAACCGAGCTACTTCCATCAATACTTCCTGCCCCTGCAGAAGCACGGTCGGCTGAGGCTGGTGGAGGGGGACAGTGAGATCGTCCCGGGAGTCAAGGCTGTGATGGCCGCGGGCCACACGTCCTGCCACCAGTGTGTGAAAGTACAGTCCCAGGGCCAAACCCTGTTCTTCCTCGGAGACATGGTCCCCACGTCCGGCCATGTCGGTCTTCCCTACATCATGAGCTATGACCTGTTCCCGCAGGAGACCATGGAAAATAAGCTGAAGTTCTTTCGCCAGGCGATGGAGGAAGACTGGATCGTAGCCTTCAACCATGATCCCGACTGCTTTTTCGGGCGGATCGCCGAGAAGGACGGGAAATTCGTGTGCCGCGCCCTGGATGCTTCTTCCTGAACTTCAGGCCTCTTCCCCGCCTATTCATTCCGAGCGGATCGCCATCCAATCTCCCCCTCCCATCCCTCCCTA
>JAUXEH010000011.1 GCA_030620655.1 Candidatus Aminicenantota bacterium
CCGCAGCCCGCATGCTGGAGGTCCTGGACGAGGATTGAATCCCCAGAAGCCCCTTTTCTAGTCTTCGCTGACCTTGAGCTTCACCATGGTGTCGCCCTGCTCGATGGCGTCCACGACATCGAGGCCGGTAACGACCCTGCCGAACACGGTGTGTTTGCCATCCAGGTGCGACTGGGGCGAGTGGGTGATGAAGAACTGGCTGCCGTTGGTGTTGGGCCCGGCGTTGGCCATGGAGATGACGCCCCGCTCGTGCTTGAGCGGATTGCCGGCCACCTCGTCCTCGAACTTGTAGCCAGGGCCTCCGCGACCGGTGCCTGTGGGGTCTCCACCCTGGATCATGAAATTGCTGATCACCCGGTGGAATACGACGCCGTCGTAGTACCCTTCCTTGGCCAGGAATACGAAGTTGTTGACGGTCTTGGGGGCGTGCTCCGAATAGAGCTCAAGCTCCATGCTGCCCCGGTTGGTCTCGATCATTAACTTATATGTCTTGTGTGTGTCGATCTGCATTTCCGGGGGAGCGTTCCACTGTTTGTCTGCCATTGTTTGTTCCTCCTTGTCGTCAAGTCCCCTCACGATATCAGATATCCGACAGAATTGAAACTTTTCCATATAGAGCATTTCCAAGGCCATAAACATCTTTTGAACAAGTCAGGCCAGCTGAAAAGGAAGCCGTCCGGAGGGGAGGGGGCACGGTTCCTCGAAGAGGAGAGCGAGCCGAGGAATTAGGGGGTTTTCCTCGCTGGGGAAAATCACCGGGCTGACATTTCAGCTTGCCTGACTGTTGCTTTTTTCTTCTTCCTCAGGGAGTCGATGTTGAAGCCTTCGAAAATGATGGCGGTGGCGATCTTGGTCAGCAAAGTGAAGATCAGAAAGCCGATGGCCATGATTCCCATCGAGACCTTGAGTTCAATGGCGGACGGCCGGTAGATATAGATCTGACCCAGCGCATCCGGTGTGAATCCGGGGATGAGCAGTGCGATCCCTTTCTCGATGTAGACACCGAACCAGATGAGGATGGCCCCGATGTTCAGGGTGATGACGTTCTTGCGCGTGGCGGGGATCAGGAACAGGAGGAAGGCGATCACACTGATGATGAGGGATGTCCAGCCCCACATGACCATGTCCCGGTTCTCTCCCACCCCCACGAACAGGTATTTTAGGTGGACCAGGTGCTCCGTGTTGGAATAGACCTCCTTGAACACCTCGGCGGCGAAGAAGAAGAGGTTGATGAACATGGCATAGGCCATGAGTTCGGCGATCTTCCAGATGGCCTCATCCTTGATCTCGAATGTCGTGGTCTTCTTGAGGATCTGGAAGAGTATGATCAGCACCGCGGGTCCCGAGCAGAAGGCCGAGGCCAGGAACTTGGGGGCCAGCAGGGCGCTGTTCCAGTAGGGCCGGCTGGCGAAGCCGTTGTAGAGGAAGGCGGTCACGGTGTGGATGCCGATGGCCACGGGTATGGAAAACAGGATCATTGGGGTCAGGATCCGCTTGTTGTGCTCCCGCTTATAGAACAATGTGTAGAGCAGATATCCGACCACCACAACATTCAGAAAAAAATACAGGGTCAAAACCAGGGAGTCCCAGGCCAGGAGTGAGGACGGAAGGTTCAGCTTGCCGATCGCGGGCATCATATGCCAGAGGCGCAGGGGGTTGCCCACATCGACGACCACAAAGAGTATGCACATGATGACGGCGCTGATGGCGAGCAGTTCCCCGAATATGACCACCTCTTTCAGGGGTTTCCAGTTGTAGATGTAGGCCGGGATGACCAGCATGATGGCCGCGGCCGCCACTCCCACCAGGAACGTGAAGTTCCCGATGTAGAAGGCCCAGGATATGGGGTCGCGCATGTTGGTGACCAGCAAACCGTGCTTGAGCTGCTGGATGTAGCCCGTGCTGCCCCAGGCGATCAGGATGAAGAGAAACGCCAGCCAGAGATAGTACTTTTTGCTGCCGTGGATGACGACCTTGAAGCTTTCTTTGATAAACCGGATAAAGTTCACTTGATCACCTCGTGCTCCAAGTCAAGTTCCATAAAAATAATAGAACTTCGGTTGGGTGTTGAGTTCCTCTTTCAGGATCAGGACTCGTTTGTTTTCCAGGATGTAGCGGATTTCGCTTTCCGGGTCCAGGAGGTTCCCGAATTTTCTGGCCCCCACCGGGCACACCTCGACACACGCGGGGTAGCGCCCTTCTCTGATGCGTTGGATGCAGAAGGTGCACTTTTCCACGGCACCCTTGTAACGGGGGCGGTTGCCGAGATAGTGCGTGTCAGGATTCGCGTCTTCCGGGTCCAGGACCACTTTCCCCCAGTTATAATGGCGGGCCCCATAAGGGCAGGCGGCCATACAGCACCGGCATCCGATGCACCAATTGTAATCCACGACCACGATCCCATCCTCGGTGGTCCAGGTCGCGTTGACCGGGCAGCTCTTGACACAGGGAGGATTCTTACACTGCTGGCACTGCACGGGCAGGTAGAAGTGCCCCTCGTGCGGCACCTCTTCGTGGTCATAGTAGAGGTCGGCGTGTAAGAAATTGATGCCCTTTTCCTTCTCCATCTCGAGGACCTGGATCCAGTGCATCTGCGGCTCACGGGTCTGGTTGTTTTCCTCCACACACGCGTACACACATTTGCGGCAGCCGATGCATCGGGATATATCCAGGGCGTATCCATAGAAGGTCTCCGGTATCGGCTCTTTCACAGACACCGTGAACTGCTTCCCATATTGCTCAGAATACTGCACTTCCAGGCGTCGAACGATCTCTGCGATCTCATCTTTGGATAGGGACCTGAAATCGCTTTGCAGGAATTCCTGCAGGGCTCCCTTGGACCCGCAGGCGGCCAGGGCCGCGGCGGAAGATGCCACGGCCGAGGCTTTGAGGAATGTCCTCCGGTTCAGTTTCTGGGGCGACAGCATGGTTTTCTTTACACTCATTTCTTTATCCCCGGTCTTTGAGGTGCGGCTTCGGGCTCCATGCTCTTGAAACGCGGCGCGTGAGGATCGTGGCAGTGGGCGCAGAGGAGGTATTCCTTGCGGCCGTTCCACTCACCGGTCCGGCGCCCGTGGATGCCTGCCTTCCAATCTTTAAGCTTCGGGCCGTGACACTGGCCGCAGAGCTTATAGGATTCCTCGAAATCGATCGGCTCCCCGCCGGCCGAGTGCAGCATGTCCCGGTTCTCCGCGTCGTGGCAGGCTAGGCACCACCGGTTCTCCTCGTCATGGTCGAGCACGATGTCATCATGAAAGTCCTCAAGTTCCCTGCGCTCGCGGTTGGGCTCCATGTCGGCGTGACATGCGGAGCAGGGATAGATGTCCTCGCTGAAGGGAGGAGGGGGCACGGCAATTTCCTGCTGCGTGTTCATGGCCGACTGCGGAGTCCCGTCGATCGTTCCGGGCGCCGGGCGGCTGGCCATAGAGCCGGGGCTTAGCAGCACCCACACGGAGAGGGCAGCGAAGATGCCAAGTGCGATCCGTAGTTTTTTCATATCTCACACCCGTTTTAAAAACATATTAAATATCCCGAATTACTCGGCTTTTGTTTTATCAGTTAAATCCCCTGCATGTCAACATCCTTGTGCTTGATAAGAACACGAAAATATTAAAAGATAGAAGGGATGGCGATCGACACGACCTTTCCCGGACTCGTCGGCTTCCTCGAATCCCATGTGCTGGAGGAGAAGGTCTTTGTCGTCCCCTCATACCGGGTCGGGCATCAGATAGGCGAGGCGTTGGCGGCACAGGGAGTGTCCTGGGTCAACCTGAGATTCGTACCACTGCCGGCCCTGGCGAACGAGGTCGCGGGTGAGGCCTTGGCCGAGAGGGGATTCAGGCAGCTCACAGGTGCAGCTTCGCTCTTTATGGGGGAGCGGATCTTCAGGGAGCTGAAAAACGAGGGCAGGCTCGATTATTTTGACGCGCTGGAGGTGGGCACAGGCGTTGTCAGGGCGATCCTGCGGTCGCTGAGGGCGCTGCGGATGGCGGGTGTGTCCTCCGATGAATTGAAGCCGGAGCATTTTGTCAATGACATAAAGGGGCGCGAGGTCGCGCTCTTTCTAAAAAGATATGAGGAGGAACTCGAGCGGCGGAAGGCCGTGGACCTGGCGGCGCTCTATGAGACGGCAGTCAGCATCCTTGAGGGGGAGCAGGAGAGGGGGGAAGGAGAGGAAGAACCGATCTATCTCTGTCTTCGGGAGGAAGCCCTGACACGGATGGAACGGGTGTTTCTGGAGAAGCTTGCGGGCGCGGCGCTTGTCCCGGTGCCGCGGGGGGAGGTCTGCGGGCTGGAGAGACCGCGGGCGTACTGGGACAAAAAAGGGGACAGGCCCCTTTTTCAAGGAAAAAACGGGGCCTGCCCCCATTTTTCTTCCGATCTGCAGAGGATGCCGTGGCTGTTCGATCCGGAAAAAGCCCCTGCGCCGTTCGGGGACGGGACCGTAAGTCTTTTCAGCGCCACGGGGCCCACCAACGAATGCCGCGAGGTGCTGCGGCGTGTCATCCAGGCCAAGCATCCTCTGGACGAGGTCGAGGTCATATGCCCTCCGGGGAGCGCCTATCCCGTGATCTTCCAGGTGATCGCTGCCAAAGCCGACCTCAATGTGACGTTCGCCGAAGGAATCCCCCTGGGATTTACCTCGCCGGGCAAGGTGTTCAGCGGCCTCCTGGACTGGCTGGAGAACGACTTCCTGACCATAGCCCTCTGCCGCATGATCGAGAGCGGGGCGCTGAGGCTTTCCGCTGCCAAGGCAGAGGAAAAGCTCTCGGCCATGAAGGCTTCCCGGCACCTCAAAAACGCCATGATCGGGTGGGGGAGGGACCGCTACCTGATGCGCCTGAAAAGCCTCAGGGAAAGCCTGGGAAGCAAGGCTGCCCTGGCGGATGAGGAAGGAGAGCCCGAGCAGGGCGACCGCTTGCGGGAGGGCATACGCGAGGTCGAATGGCTGGAGCGTGTGATCCGGAATCTGCTGGAGTACATCCCGGCCAGAGGAGAAGACGGGCGTGTGGATCTGGGGCTGCTGTGCCAGGGAATGGCGCAGGTGTTGAAGAAGCACGGCCGCGTCCTGGGGGAGATGGATGCGGAGGCCCTCGGGAACCTGTCAGCGCGCCTGTCTGAAGCCGCTGACGCCGCCCGATCCAAGCTCCCCTGGGAGGAGGCCCTGGAGTGGCTGCGCGGACTGGGAGAGGGCTTGAGAGTCGGCGCTTCGGGGCCGCAGCCTGCTCACCTGCATGTCTCGAGCTTTCGCACCGGGGGTTTTTCGGGCCGCCCCGTGACGTTTCTGCTGGGGCTCGACCAGGGCGCATTCCCCGGAGCGGGTCTGCAGGATCCCATACTTCTGGACGAGGAGCGGGGGAAGATCTCGGCGGCACTACCCACCACGGCCGACTCCCTGCGCGAAAACCTCTACGCCATGGCCGCACTCCTATCCTCGCTGCGGGGCCGGGTCATGTTGAGCTACTCCTGCTATGACATCATCGACGAGCGGCAGTCATTCCCGTCATCGCTCCTGCTGCAGGTCTTCCGTTTGATCGAAGGGAAACCCGACCGGGACTATTCCGACCTGCTGGAGTGGCTCCCGGAATCGACCGGCATGCTCCCGGGCGGCCTGGACCGTGTGTTCGATGAGATCGACTGGTGGCTGGGCAAGCTGGTCCCGGGGGGACGGTTCCTGGAGGGCCGGGCCGCGGTCAGGGCTCACTTCGAGGCGCTGGACAGCGGGATCCTGGCGGCGGACATCCGGCGCAGCGACCTTCTCACCGAATTCGACGGTCTGGTGGATGCCTCGTCTGGGGAGTTCAATCCCCTCCACAACCCGGACATCGTGGTGTCGGCCACCCGGTTGGAGCTGCTGGCCGGCTGCCCGTTCGCCTATTTCCTGAACTACATTCTGGGGATCTCCCCGCCGGATGAGCTGGAGTATGACCAGACGCGCTGGCTCGATCCCATGCAGCGCGGGACGCTAATTCACGAGATCCTCTGTGACTTCATGCGCAGGCTCAGGGAGCGGGGGGAGCCTGTGGACCCCGGGCGCCACCGCAGCCTGCTGGACGAGATCGCCGAGGAGTGCATCCGAGCGACCCGCGAAAAGATCCCTCCCCCCTCTGAGGGGATATTCCAGAGGGAGTGCAAGGAGTTCTATGAGAGCCTCGGGGTCTTCCTCTCGGCGGAAAAGAACCGGACCCGGCCCGTGGAGCCGGTGCTGTTCGAGGCCGGATTCGGGTTGAAACGCCACGATGGGGAAGGGATTCGGGACGCGGTCGAGATCCCGGTCGCATCCGGTGAGCGGATGCGTGCGGGCGGTAAGATCGACCGGGTGGACCGGTTGGAGGAGAACCACTACCGTGTGATCGACTACAAGAGCGGGAGCTTCGTGCCCTATGAGGACATCGTTTGCTTCAACCGCGGCAGGACCCTCCAGCACGCTCTCTACAGCAGGGCGGCGGAAACTATCCTCAAGCGCAAGGGCATGGACAAGAACCCGGTCGTGGTCGAGAGCGGCTACTATTTCCCCACGCGCCGGGGTGAGGGGCGTGAGATCCTCTTCGGCCGTGAACGCTGTGCGGGATTCGAGGCGCTCCTGCAGGAGCTCATGAGCATCCTGGAATTCGGGAGCTTCCTGCCCCATCCCCAGGCCCGCTGTGAGTACTGCGACTATGCGCCTCTGTGTGGGGCCGGAGCCGCGGAGAGGTCCAAGAGAAAAAGCCTGCATAATCCCGATGCCTACGGCGTTTTCGAGCGTCTCAAGGAATTCGAGTGAACCGGGAAACAGCATGACAGAGAAATCGATGCCGGTGGATGCGGCCGCCCGGGCCAGGATCAAGCAGGATCTGGACCGGACGTTCCTGGTCGAAGCCGGGGCCGGTTCGGGGAAGACCAAGAGCCTGGTCGACCGCATGCTCGCGCTGCTTGAGCAAGGCCGGTGCCGCATCCAGACCCTGGCCGCTGTGACCTTCACCCGGAAGGCGGCGGCCGAGCTGCGCGGCCGCTTCCAGACCGAGCTGGAGCGGTCGGTGCGTGAAGAACCGGACGACGCGGTCAAGGCCCGGCTCGGGGACGCCCTCCAGAACTTGGAGCAGTGCTACATCGGCACCATCCACTCCTTCTGCGCCAGGCTCATCCGGGAGCGGCCGGTGGAGATCGCGCTCGATCCCGACTTCCGCGAGATGGAGGAGATCGAGGACGCCGTCTACCGGGACAAGTGCTGGCACGAGTTCCTGCTCGAGGCACGGCTGAAAGATCTCCCGGTGCTGGAGCGGCTGGATGACGTGGGGCTGACGCCGGAGGATCTCAAGGATTCCTTCAAGACCGTGGGCCTGTTCCCCGAGGTGGAGCTCATGCCGGGGCGGGACGAGCCTCCGGAATATGCTTTTTGCCGGAAGGAGCTGGAGGGCTTCCTCAAGGCGGCCTGGGAGGCCGTTCCCGGAGAACGGCCGGAAAAGGGGTGGGACGGGCTAATGCGGATGATGCGGCGCTGTTTCTACCGGCAGCGCAACCTGGGATTCGGTGACCACCGCGTGCTTATGGAAACCCTCGAACTGCTGGACAAGGGCTCAGGATTAAAAATAACCTTCTGGCCGGACAGGGAGGCGGCGGAAGCCTTCTGCGCGCGTTTCGAGGCGTTTCAAGATGAGGTGGTGCGGCCGGCCCTCTTGAGGTGGCGGGAGTTCCGGCACGGGATCATCCTGGATTTCCTGACTCCAGCGGCCGAGTTCTATCAGAGAAGGCGGCGCGAGCAGGCGCGTGTCAACTATGAGGACATGCTGCTTCTGGCCTCACGGCTGCTGCGTGACAATCCTGAGGTCAGGGCGTATTTCCAGAGGAGATACACGCACCTGCTGGTGGACGAGTTCCAGGACACAGACCCCATCCAGGCCGAGATGCTGATGTATCTGACCGGGACAGACAGGGATGAAAAAGACTGGAGGAAACTCCTGCCCCGGCCGGGTTCGCTCTTTTTGGTGGGCGACCCCAAGCAGTCCATCTTCCGGTTCCGGCGGGCGGACATCGATACCTACAACCTGGTGAAGCGGCAGATCGAGGGGGCCGGAGGGGAGGTGCTCCTCCTGACCGCCAATTTCCGCTCGCTGCACGCGCTCGGGGATTGGGTCAACCCTGTGTTCGAGGAGATCTTCCCGGAGGAATTCACGCGTCATCAAGCGGCCTTCGCATCACTCGACACGGTCCGCTCCAACCAAGAGGGGGCCCTGGCCGGCGTCTACAAGATCGTCGTGCCGGGTGTGAAGCGCAACCTTCAGGGAGGCATCGCCGAGCTGGATGGGGCAGCGATCGGAGATTTCATCCAGTGGGCGTGCGATAAGGACAACGAGGAGATTCGCTTGGCCCGGAGCCAAGAGGAGGTGAATCAGGGGAAGACCCCGAAGCCGCAGTGGTCGGATTTCCTGATCCTGTACCGCTACAAGAAGCAGATGCATGTGTATGCCCGGGCCCTGGAAGAACGCGGCATCCCCTACGAGATCACCGGCAGCGGCGCCTTTGCCGGATCCGAAGAGATCCGGGAGATCGTGAACCTGGTGCAGGCGCTCAACGACCCCGAGAACCCAGTCTTTACCGTGGCGGTGCTCAGGGGGATCTTCTTCGGTGTGAGCGACAATGATCTCCTCCAGTACAAGAGGCAGGGGGGGCGCTTTTCCTTCCTGAGCCTGGCCGGAAAGAAGATCGTTGAGGTGCTCAAGATCTTGACGGATCAGGGCGACCGGGAGTGCGCCGGTCGAGTGGAGGCGGCCCTTCGGCAGATGCGGGAATGGTGGGAGTGGACGCTCAGGTATCCGGCCTCTACGGCGCTGGAAATGATCCTGGAGTCCTCCGGGATCGTGGCGTATCTCACGGCCGGTGAGATGGGAAGCAGCCGGGCGGGAAACCTGATCAAGCTGCTCGAGATCCTGCGTGGACAGGAGAGGGAGGGGCTGACGGCCTTTTCCGATATCGCGGCGTTCATGTCGGATCTTATGTCGCTCTACGAGATCGAGGAGATGAGCCTGACCCCGGGGCGGTCCGACGCCGTGCGGATGATGAACCTGCACAAGGCCAAGGGCCTGGAGGCGCCGGTGGTGTTCCTGGCCAACCCGGCCGGCGTGCGGAAGCACGAGCCGGACCGCCACATCGTGCGCACGGATGCGTCGGGGCCGCGGGGCTATTTCGTGTTCGAGAAGCGGCGCGGATACCAGAGGATCAGGCTGTCCCAGCCCAGGGATTGGGCGGATATAGCCGAGGAGGAGGCCAGATACCAGGCCGCCGAGGAGATGCGGCTGATGTATGTGGCGGCCACCCGGGCGCGCAATGCCCTGGTCATCAGCACCTATGACGCCAAGATGAGCAGTCGGGCCTGGGAGGCGCTGGACGATAGTCTGGAGGCGTCTCCGGACGGCACACGGCCGGCTGTCCCGGAGCTCGAGTTTCCGAGGAAGATGGAGCGGCCGGAAAAGGAGAGTCTCATGCTCTTCCCCGGAGATGTCCGGAAGGGGAGAGAAGAGATCCGGACGAACCGGGACAAGGCCCTGACTCCGAGCTATGCGGTGGATTCGGTGACATCGCTGGCCAAGGCGGATGTGGAGGCCCCGGTTCGCAGGGAGGGGGCTTACGGCATGAGCTGGGGCAGGGTGGTGCATGCGGTGCTGGAGGCCCTGGGGCGCGGTGTTTGGGAGCGGGGAGGGGTCTCGGAGGAAGAAGGGGAGAGGCGCCTGGATCTGCTGCTGGCGAATGCGCTTGCGATAGAGGAGCGAGACCCGGCCGACATCCACAGGCTGCGGAACCTGGTGGCGGCCATCACGGGATCCGAATTCTGGCAGCGCGCCATGCGGTCGGAGAAGCGGCTGTTCGAGGTGCCGTTCAGCGTGAAGGCCGACGGGCTCGAGCTGGGACGCACCGACAAGCTCCCGGTCATCCTCTCGGGGGTGATCGACCTGGTGTTCCTGGAGCCCTTAGAAAAAAAGGGGGACAGTCCCCTTTTAGGCTGGGTGATCGCCGATTACAAGACCGATGAGATCCTCGACGACCTGCAGACCTACGTTGACTACTACGCCCCCCAGGTCCGCCTCTACAGCAGCTACTGGGCCGAGCTGACCGGGCAGCCTGTCAAGGAGACGGGGCTCTTCTTCACATACCTCAACCGTTGGATCCCCATCGATTGATGGGGGATCCAGGGTCTCTGAAGGAATCTTCATGCTTAGAGGCCTGGTTCTAGGTCAAAACTGGACCTGTAAGGCTCATATCTTTCATGCTCCGTCCCCGAAATTGCCCAAACAATCTGGGATTACTTCTCTTTTTCCATCCGGTACTCGATTGCTTTGCGGGTTTCGAACAGGAGTTTTGAGACGATCCGCTCGACCTTTTCCTTGTCGTGTTTGTTAGCGTGTTCGGCCATCGCAGCAGCGACCTGATCGATCTCGATATCGGCTTTGAATTCGGGATATAGGCGCATGGCCATGAACAGGGCGGCGGCACTGACCTGCATCCGGATCACCTCAGAAATCTTCATGTCATACGTGTCGGCCAGGTAGTGGATGTAATCGGCCAGCCATTCCGGCAGCAGGACCTGGAACTTTTCGACCATGGTGCCTCCTCTGGGTCGGGTTGTTTGCTCTATGTGTATCAGAGCATACAATTCTGTGTCAATTGTACTTTAGTACAATGAATCGAATAATTAGTAGCAATAATAGTAATCATAACTATTTTTAGCCTATTCGACTCCTATAAAGTCAGTTTAGAGTGGACATATTGCTTACTCGTTTACTTTTGGGGGAAAAACCAGGCCTGTAAGGCTCGCATCGGCTGGATTTAGCGTTGTAACCCTATTCATATCAACAAATCTCATGGTCTGACCCCAAACGGAGAGGTTTGGGGTATAATAGATAATAAAACGAAGCCCAGTAGTAGGAGTAACCATGAAAGACAGGATATATCTAATAATGACGCTGGTGATTTTTGTGCTGGTGAGCTGCGTTCAGAGTGAAGGAGAGGAGAAAATGGACACCAAAGGAACCCGTCCCATGAATCCCGAGAACCTTGCCAGGGCCACCTTGGCCGGAGGGTGCTTCTGGTGCATTGAGCCTCCTTTCCAGAAGCTGGACGGTGTGGTCGATGTCGTATCCGGCTACACTGGGGGGCACAAGGCGAACCCGACGTATGAGGAGGTCACGGCCGGCGGGACCGGCCATGTCGAGGCTGTCCAGATCCTCTACGACCCTTCCCGAGTGAGCTATTCCGAGCTGCTCGAGGTCTTCTGGAGGAACATCGACCCGACCGATGAATACGGGCAGTTCGTGGATCGAGGCCCGCAGTATGCCACCGCAATCTTCTACCATGATGAGGAACAGAAGCGTCTGGCGGAGCAGTCCAGGCAGAAGCTCCAGGATTCAGGCCGGTTCGACAGGCCCATAGTAACCGAGATCCGGGAGTTAGAGGAATTTTATGAGGCCGAGGCCTACCATCAGGACTACTATCAGACGCACAAGACCCAATACAATCTATACCGGCATGGGTCGGGCAGGGACCGCTTCATTGAAAAAGCTTGGGAAGATGATGACCAACTCAGGTCTAGGCTGACCTCGCTTCAATACGCGGTAACGCAGGAAGAAGGCACCGAGCCCGCATTCAGAAACGAATACTGGGACAACAAACGCGAGGGCATCTATGTCGACATCGTATCGGGGGAACCCCTGTTCAGCTCCCTCGACAAGTATCGGTCCGGAAGCGGCTGGCCCTGCTTCATGCAGCCCCTGGAACCCGGCCTTCTCGTGGAGAAAACCGACCGCAAACTCTGGGAGGAGAGGACCGAGGTGCGCAGCAAGCAGGCTGACTCTCACCTGGGGCATGTGTTCCCGGATGGCCCTGCTCCCACAGGGCTCCGCTACTGTATCAATTCCGCGGCGCTGCGGTTCATTCCCAAGGAAGACCTGGTAAAGGAAGGGTTAGGCAAATATCTGGAATTATTCGAGAAAAGATAACCAGCGGCCCTTAAGCCCGGTTCCTACGACTCAGTTTCGCCCTGATCGCTTTCGTCTTGGCCGTCCTTGACGAATTCCTGCTTGAACTCGTCCGGATCGACTTCCAGCAGCTCATACACGCGTTCGATTATCTTGGGAACGTCCAGGGGTTTGGGAAAGAAGTCATCGGCCCCGCAGCTCTTGGCCTCGTTCGGCCCGAACGAGCCCTTGTACACTCCCGTCATCATGATGACCTTTGTCTGATGTAGTTCCGGAGAGGTCTTGATTATCTTGCACACGTCGAGGCCGTGAACCTTGGGTATCAGGAAATCGCAGATGACCAGATCCGGGTGTTCTTTCTTGGCTGTGGCCGTGCCTTCTTCTCCGTCCTTTGCGCTGTAGACCCAGAAGCCCTGCAGGATCAGGGACTTCTCCAGCATCGCCCGTATGGTCCGGTCATCGTCAATGATCAGGATTTTTTTACCCATCCGACCCCTTGATTGTCAGATCCACTTCGTTTTCCTGTATTCTTCATACCACAATCAAAGACGGAGTTCAATCCTGATATTGATGAAAAATTCAAATTCTATGCCGTGAGAACACTCCGTTTTGGATCAGGATGCTTTGAGCTTTGCCAGAAAGGCCTGGAATCGAGGGCGATCCCGGAGCGAGTCGAGATCCGGGTCGTTCTCGAGCCAGGCCTTGGGCAGGCTTCCGAACAGGAGGGCCCTTTCCAGGCAGGAGATGGCCTTGTCCGCGCGGCCCAGCATGGCGAAGTCGCAGGCGCAGGCATAGAGAGTCATGGGTTCTTCCGGGGATGCGGCGAACGCCCGCTCTACCCAGTCCAGGGCCTGCGGCTTCTCCCCCAGGTGGTTCAGGGCCCCGGCTCCATAGCTCAAGGCCCAAGCGTCATCGGGGAAAAGCCCCAGATAGGCCTCCACCCGCTGTAGGCTGAGCTGGAAGGCGCTGTGGGCCTCCAGGTCCTTGTTGAGGTCCGTGTCGATCATGCCCAGCAGGTAGGGGGAAGTGAAGTCGTCGGGCCTCTGTTCCGTGGCCTGGGCGGCCAGGCGTGCGGCCTTTTCATACTTCCCCTGGGAAAAACAGTTCCGGGCATAGAAGTAAGAGCCCTCGTAGAGGTCCGGACGGAGGCGCAGCGCGGTGTCGAACTCCCTCTCCGCCTCCTGGTGTTTTCTCTGAAGGGACAGGGTCATCCCGCGGGCGACATGGGCCTCGGCCAGGTCCGGGTCCAGCGCCAGCGCCTTGCGGCTGGTGGTTTCGGCTTCCTTCAGATTGGTGTCGCTGGCATTGAACCAGCTGTAGAGAAACGCGTAGCAGTAGCACGCCCAGGCATAGGCCGCGGCGAATCCCGGATCGAAGGAGCTGGCGTGCAGGAAATGCGACAGGGCGTGCTCTATGCTCTTGCGCTGGAAGAGGTAGAAATGCCGCCGTCCCTGCAGGAGGTTGTCGTAGGCCTCGATGTTCTCTGTGGGGGCCGTGGAGATGGCCTTTTTTTCCTGCTCTGTTAGCACGACATGGAGGGAGCCGGCGATCTGCTCGGCGATCTCCGACTGGACTGCGAACACATCCTTGGCATCGCGGTCGAAGGTGTCGGACCAGAGGTGGTACCCGTCTTTGGTGTTGATAAGCTGGGCGGTTACCCGCAGCTTGTCCCCGGACTTCCGGACACTGCCTTCGACGACGGTCCTCACGTTCAGCTCCTCTCCGATGCGGCGGATGTCCTGCGAGTGATCCTTATACAGGGACGAGGTCGTACGTGAGGTCACATGCAGCCCTCCGATCTTGACCAGGGAGTTGATGAGCTCGTCGGCCAGCCCGTCGCTGAAATATTCGTTCTTCTTGTCGGGGCTCATGTTGGTGAAGGGCAGGACCGCGACCGAGGCCGGGTGGATGTCTTTTTTCCGGAATCCGCCCTCCGAGATCTCTTTGAGCTGTGCGATGATCGCTTCCATGGATTGGATCCGGTCTTCGGATTCCTTTTCCAAGCACAGGTTTATGATCTGCTGCAGTTTTTCGGGGATGTCGGGCTGATAGCCCGCCAGTGAGGGAGGTGTGTCGTAGAGCACGGCGGCGGCCGCTTCCACAGGAGTTCGCCGGAAGAACAGGCGCTTGCCGGTGATCATTTCCCACAGGACGCAGCCCAAGGCGAATATGTCGCTGCGGGGGTCGGTGAACTCGCTCCGGATCTGTTCGGGCGACATGTAGGCCACCGTCCCGGCGAATCCTTCGGAGAAGCTGTGCTGGGTCAGGGTGGTGGCCTGGTCGTCGTTGTCGCTCCGGCGGCGGCGTGTCTGAGCTTGGGCCAGTCCGAAATCGAGGATCTTGAGGTCGCCCCCTTCCGTGATGAAGATGTTGTGCGGCTTGATGTCCCTGTGGACGATGCCTTTCCCGTGCGCGGCAGACAAGCCGTGGGCGATGGCGAGCGCGATGTGATAGGTCTCATTCCAGGGGATCGGATCCCTTGCGATCCGCTCGGCCAGGGTCTCGCCCTGCAGATATTCCATGACGGCATAGGTGCGGCCGCGCCAGGCGCCGATGTCGAACAGGATCCGGATGTTGGGGTGGGAGAGGGAGGCGACCTTCTTGTTCTCCTCCTGAAACCTTTTCAGTGCCTGGGGATCTCTGGAGAGATGATCGGGCAGGACCTTGATGGCCACGCTGCGCTCCAGGCGCGAGTCCTGGGCCAGGTAGACCTCTCCCATGCCGCCTTCGCCGAGCTTGGAGACGATCTCATACGGGCCGATCCTCAGACCTTTTCGCAGTGCCATGGGTGATCATCCACCTAATAGTACGTATATACAGGGGAATTAATTCAGTGAATATATTTATATCTCATTGTGACAGGCTTTGCAATCCGAAAACGAAATCGAATGGCTGCCGTATTTATATACATATGTATGCTTTCATCGAGATCAGGTCGAAGCAGATCTTATATTATTGGAGGGGACTATGACGCGTACGAGCCTCGGAGTATTCATCCTATGTTTGTTCATGCTCCAGCCTGCCTCAGCCCAGCAGCCTGGGGAGGTCAGCTACACGGACGAAGGGATCTTTCCCGGCGGAAGGATCGGGGAACGGATCCGGTCACTTCTCGATACGTTTAATTCGAACGATCCCGAGAAGATTCGGCGTTTCTTACAGGATGAGTGCACGGTGCGCTTCCGGGATTTTGCCCCCATGGAGGAACACATTCAGGTGTTCCAGGGGACCTACCAGCAGTGGGGCGGAGCTGATTTCCACAGCATCCGCACCTATGTGCCGGAGAGAGCGGGGGAGACCGTGGTCATCCTCAAGGACCGCAACTTCGGCGCCTGGCGGGCGTTTGTGTTGAGTTTCGACGAGGATATGGACTTTCGTGTCACCGGGATTCGGCTGAACGATGCCCGCACGCCCAGCAATGTCGAGGAACCAGCCTTGTCAGAGAAGGAGGTCCTTGCCGAGGTCGAAAGGCTCATGAAGAACCTGAGTGCCAAGGATGCCTTCTCCGGGACCATTCTCGTGGCCAAGGGAGACAGGGTGCTTTTCACTTTTGCCTGCGGGGAAGCCAGCAAACGCTTCCATGTGCCCATCAATCTCGACACCAAGTTCAACCTGGGGTCCATGAACAAGATGTTCACCTCGCTGGCTATCATGCGGCTGGTGGAAAAGGGAAGGCTGTCCCTGGACGATACCCTGGACAAATACCTGGATGATACTTGGCTGCCCCAGGACACGACGGCGAAGATCACGATCCATCACCTGCTGACACACACGTCTGGATTGGGCAGCTATTTCAACCGGACCTACAGCCAGAGCTCACGCCAGCTCTTCCGCAGGCTAGATGATTACAAACCCCTGATCAGGGACGAGAGATCGGCCTTCGAGCCGGGCAGCCGCTACCAGTACAGCAACACGGGCATGTTCCTGCTGGGAGTCGTGATCGAGAGTGTGACCGGAGAGGATTATTTCGATCATATCCGCGAGAATATCTATGAGCCGGCCGGCATGCATAACTCCGACTGCTACGAGATGGACTTCCCGGTGGAGAACCTGGCCATCGGCTACAGCCCGGCCCCGGACAGCCCCTGGAAGTGGGAGAACAACCTCTACAAACATGTGATCAAGGGGGGACCGGCCGGAGGGGGATTCTCCACGGTTAGGGACCTGCATAAGTTCGCGCTTGCGCTTCTTTCCGGAACGTATGTGTCCAAGGAGGCCCGGGAGAAGATGTGGACGGACCATTCCGGATCGGGCTACGGATACGGGTTCGGCATCCAGGAAGGGCCCAACGGGAAGGTGGTGGGCCACAGTGGGGGCTTCCCCGGCATCAATTCCAACCTGGATATATACGTGGACAGGGGCTACATCGTGGCGGCCATGTCCAACTATGACCAGGGCACCGGGGCTGTGACCGGCCGGATCGCGTCCCTCCTGGCACGTGTAAAGTGAGTGGCCCGGCTCCTTAATCGCGCTCCGACAACTGGAAGTTGTTGAAAAATAATAAAATAACTTCTTAGCCAGGTTTTTTGGGGTAATAACTGAACTTTTGATGAAATATTCATGTTCTTTTAACGGTGGAACTGTATTAAAATGTGCCAGTTCTGATTGTCGGAGCATGGAATATATGGTAAAAAGATGATGGAGGAACACATTCAGACGCCAAAGCTGTTAGCCTCAGGGGACGAGGCCCGGGTGAACGAGGAAGCCCTGGCACGCCGGGCGAAGAAGGAACCCTCCGGCAAGAAACACCGGATCACGCTGCGGCCTTTCTACTGCAAGGGGTGCGGGCTGTGCGTGGACATCTGCCCGACCGGCGTGCTGCTCCTCAGCAACAACAAGCGCAGCAAATGGGGGATCACGGTCATCAAGTCGGCCCCGGATTTCTGCATCGGGTGCCGCATGTGCGAACATCGGTGTCCGGACTTCGCCATCCTGATCGACTACGGCGAAAACGTGAAGGGGAAGGAGCCGGAGCGCGGGCAGATGGGGGAGGCCTCCCATGGGTAAGCGGCAGGCCCTGCAGGGCAACACCATCGTTTCCCGGGCCGCCATCGCAGCCGGGTGTGACTTCTATGCCGGTTATCCCATCTCACCCTCGTCGGAGATCACACACTTCATGTCCCAGGAGATGCCTCGGTTGGGACGAGTCTTCATCCAGATGGAGGACGAGATCGCCTCTATCGGGGCCTGCATCGGGGCCAGCCTGGCCGGCAAAAAAGCCATGACCGCCACCAGCGGCCCCGGATTTTCCCTGATGCAGGAGAACCTGGGCCTGGCTGCCATGGCGGAAGTGCCTCTGGTCATTGTCGATGCCATGCGGGGCGGGCCCTCGACCGGACTGCCCACGCGCCCCTCACAGGCCGACCTCATGCAGATCCGCTGGGGCACGCACGGAGACCATCCGGTGATCGCCCTCTATCCGGCATTCCCGGAGGAGCTTTTCTGGGAGACCGTACGGGCCTTCAGCCTGGCGGAGAGGTTCTGGACCCCCGTTGTTTTGGTGCTGGATGAAAGTATTGCCAAGGCGCTCGAGGATATCGAGATCCCGGAGTGGGACGGGAACCAGGTCGAGTCCCGCAAACCGCTGAAACCCGATCATCTCAACATCTATGACCGCAGCGTCGGGGAGAATCCGCCGCGGGTGGATTTCTTCCAGGGCTATCCCATCCACATCGACGGCCTGGAGCACGACTCCCACGGATGGCCCACCTCCGACCCGGAGGTCACACAGAAGATGCAGACCCTGCGTCTGCACAAGATCTATGAGGCGTTGGACGAGATCATCCACTTCAACGAATACCAGCTGGAGGATGCCGAGATCCTGGTGTTTTCCTTCGGAATATCCGCCCGGGCCGGGATGGAAGCCGTGGACATGGCCCGGGATCAGGGTATCCGCGCCGGGCTGTTCCAGGCGGTCACGATCTGGCCATTTCCCAAGGAGGCCCTGCAGGAGCGGTTCCGGAGGATCAAGAAAGTGCTGACTGTGGAACTCAACATGGGGCAGATGAAGTACGAGGTGGAGCGCGCGGCCTACGACGATGTGGACACGCGCACCCTGGTGCGTGCCGACGGGGTGCCTTTTTCGCCCGAGGACATCCTGGAAAAACTGAGGGAGTTCTGACCATGCGTGCCTACGAAAAATACATACGCTTCGAAACATTCCCCCAGCCCTGGTGTCCGGGATGTGGGGACGGGATCATTTTAAAGGCCGTTGCCATGGCCTTCGCCGACCTGGAGCTTTCCCCCGACGACATCATCGTGGTCTCCGGGATCGGATGCTCCGGCCGCATGTCCACCTACTTCAACACCAACACGCTCCACACCACACACGGCCGGGCCCTGACCTATGCCACCGGTATCAAGCTGGCCCGGCCGGAGAAGCTAGTGGTCGTGGTCTCCGGTGACGGGGACGCCCTGGCCATCGGGGGCAACCACCTCATCCATGCGGCCCGACGCAACATCGGGATCAAGATGATCCTCATCAACAACGGGGTGTACGGCATGACGGGCGGGCAGCTGTCGCCCATGACGCCGCAGCTGTTCCTCACGGCCACCACGCCCTACAAAAACATCGAACCCAAGTTCGACATCGTGGACCTGCTCATCGCCTCCAAGGTGTCGTTCGTGGCCCGGGAAACGGTCAACCGCCCCTTCCCGCTCAAGGAGGTAATCCGCAAATCGTTCTTGCACAAGGGCTTTTCCGTGGTCGAGGCGATAAGCAACTGCCACGTCAACCTGGGGAGGAAGAACCGCATGCGGTCGGCCCTTTCCATGACCAAGTGGATCGCCGAAAAGACCGTGACCAAGTATGATTATGACAAGATGACCGCCGAGGAGAAGGAGCACAAATACCCGGTGGGGATCCTGAAGGCGGATGAAGAGAGGATGGAGTATTCGGACCTGTATCACAAGATCGTCATGTCGGCGGTCGAGGCAACGGGGAAAGAGGGGGGCCGGGAATGAGCCGCTACGAGATCAGGTATGCCGCCATCGGAGGGCAGGGCATCGTGACGGCAGGCTCCCTGTTGATGGCGATCGCCGTGGAGAAGGAAAACAAACACGCGGTCGGCAGCCCCACGACCACTTCGGCGGTGCGGGGGGGCGCCACCAAGGTGGATGTCATCATCTCCCCGGAAAAGATCCTCTTCCCCCGGGCCAGGGCCATCGATTTCTTTCTCTGCACCTACCAGAAATCTTACGATCAGTACCGGGACAAGATCAAACCGGATGCGATCGTGGTCCTGGATACGAACCTCATCACGGAAGCAGGGGATACCGGAAACTGGAAACTGCACAAGATACCCATCATCCAGGAGACCAAGAGCCGGCTGGGGAATGTCATGTTGACCTCGGTCGTGACGCTGGCCATCACTCAGGAGCTGACAGGTGTGATCGAGTATGATAACCTTGTGGACTATATCCGGGAATGGGCGCCTGAGGGGCTCCGGGATCTCAACCTGAAGGCCATCGAAGTCGGCTGCCGGTTGGCACAGAAAGTGGAAAGGAAATGAGCTGGACAGAAGACCCGACCCTGAGGGTGACCCTCCTCCCACGGGACACCAACAAACATGGGTCGATTTTCGGCGGGATAATCCTGAGCCACATCGACCTGGCCGCGGCCATCGAGGCCCGGAAGACCACAGGGGCCAGGAACATCGTCACCGTGGCCATGGACAAAGTCGTGTTCCACAAGCCTGTGTTCGTGGGAGATGTGGTCAGTTTCTACACCAAGACCCGGAAGGTCGGCCGTACCTCGGTCACGACCGAGGTCGTGGTCGAGGCCACCCGGGCAGATAACCAGAAGACGGTCCGGGTGACCGAGGCAGAGGTCGTGTTCGTGGCCGTGGATGAGGACTGGGGTCCTGTCCCAGTAAAATAACCTGAATTATTGATAAGAATTGCCGATCTATTATAAAATACAAAGGAATTATTTCATTTAAATATCGGCAATTCTTACCCTCCGGGCGAGCGGATCTCACAGCATCTGATGCAACCTCCACTCGTGAATAATCCAGGCTAAGTGACCTCGACCTC